>CAXSEW010000061.1:0-12397 GCA_964236185.1 uncultured Nakamurella sp.
GCCGGTGACGTGGAGGCCGCCCGCGTCGTCGCTGCGGCGGCTCGGCGGCGGCCCGGGACAGCCCGGCTGGCCACCCGCATGCAGTCGAGATACGTGGACGCCCGGTTGGCGCTGGCGCTGGGCCGGCGGAGCGCCGGGCTTGCGCACATCCGGCGCGGCCTGGACGAGCTGTCCGAGTTCCGGGCCACCTTCGGGTCGCAGGACCTGCAGGTCACGTCGTCCGTGCACGGTCTCGACCTGGCCCGGCTGGGGTTGCGAACCGCAGTCGAGATCGGATCTCCGGCAGCCGTCCTGCAGTGGCTGGAACGGGCCAGGGGCGTCAGCACCCGCCTGCCGGCGGTGCGACCGCCGGCCGACCCGGATTTCGCCCGGGAGCTGGGAGCGTTCCGCGCCGCCTATGAGCAGGCGCGTCAGACGGTGCTCGCCGGCAGTCGCGACTCGGCTCTGGAAGGTCGGCTGCGGGAGGCGCGACGCCGCCTGCAGGCGACGGCCTGGACGGCGTCCGGCAGCGGCAGCGTCCAACAGCCACCGACGCTGGCCGCCGTTCAGCAGCGGCTCCGGGCCGACCCGACGCAACCATCGGTCATCGCCTATCTCCGCGGCGACGGGGCGCTGCACGCCTTGGTGATCACCGCCGGGGATGCTTCGTTCCGTCGACTCGGTCCGGTCGACGGGCTGGCGGAGCGGGTACACCGGCTCTGTGCTGACCTCGATCTGCTGGCTGCGCACCGCAACCCGGCCGCGGTGCACGCGGTCGCGCTCCGGTCGATGGACGCCGGGCTGGCTGCCGTTGCCGCCGCCGTGCTGGAGCCGATCCAGCCGCTGATCGGCACCGGACCCCTGCTGATCGCCGGGGCCGGCATCTTGACGGTGGTGCCGTGGGGACTGCTGCCGCCGCTGCGGGGGCGGCCGGTGTCGGTCACCGCCTCGGTGACGGCAGCCGTGGCCGATCGACCGGCAGCGCCGCGCGGGTCGGAGATCCCGGCGACCGGCCGGCTGCTCGCGGTGGCCGGTCCCGGCCTGCCGCACGCCACGGTGGAGGCCGAGCAGGTGGCCGCACTGCATTCCGGCTCGGTGCTGCTGACCGGGGCAGCGGCCACCGGCGCGGCCACGCTGGCCCGACTTCCCGACCGCGGGCTGCTCCACATCGCCGCCCACGGGCACCACGAGCGGGAGTCGCCGCTGTTCTGCTTCGTCCGACTGGCCGACGGGCCGCTCTACGGCTACGACATCGCACCAAGCTCGTGCCTGCCCGACCATGTCGTGCTGTCCAGCTGCGACGTCGGTCGCAGCGATGACCGACCGGGCGGCGAGCCGCTGGGCCTGGCTGCCGCCCTGCTCCGCAGCGGGGTGTCCACCGTCGTCGCCGGCACCAGCCGGTTGTCCGACGAGATCGCCGCCACCAGCATGGTGGTGTACCACCGCCGACTGCTCGCCGGCGATGCACCGGCGGTCGCCCTCGCCGCCGCGGTCAGCGCGGGTGAGGATCGGCCGGTACCGCTGACCTGCTTCGGTATCGGCGGCGCGGCGGTTGCGCCCGGACCGGACGCCGGATTAGCGACGGATTGATTCCGGGCCGGCCGGCGACGCATCTGGCCGCCGGGCCTTGGGCGACCGGACCGGCTCAACCAGCCGTTATCCTGGTGCTACCGCCTATGAGTACACCTCCTCCCGCCGCCGGACCTGCGTCCAACCCCCGGCCCGCGGTCCGCTGATGGTCGGACAACTGGTCCTGCTCGCCGTCGGCATCCTGCTCATCCTGGGAACGGCCGTCTACGTCGCGGCGGAATTCAGCCTGGTGACCGTGGACCGGGCGAAGGTCGCACAGCAGGCCGCGGACGGCGACCTCCGATCCAAGGCGCTGCTCGGCGGGCTGAAGTCGCTGTCCACCCAGCTGTCCGGGGCCCAGGTCGGCATCACGGTCACCACGCTCGCTCTCGGCTACGTGATGGAACCATCGCTGGCCGCCATGCTCGCCGGTCCGCTGGAACACGTGGGCCTGAGCGCCGGTGCTGCCGAGTCGGTGGCGGTCGTCATCTCACTCGTCGTGGCTACCGTGCTGTCCATGGTTTTCGGCGAGCTGGTGCCGAAGAACATTGCCATCGCCGAGCCGCTGGCGACCGCGAAGGCGGTGATCACCCCGCTGCGCGTGTCCACTTGGGTGTTCCGGCCGCTGATCTGGGTGCTCAATGGCATCGCCAACGGCGTGCTCCGCATCTTCTCGATCGAGCCGCAGGAGGAGTTGCGGTCGGCCCGGTCGCAGGAGGAACTGCAGTCGCTGGTGCGACGGTCGGCGGCGCAGGGCACGCTGGCGGAACCGACGGCTGGGCTGCTGTCCCGGTCCATCTCGTTCTCCGGGAAGACCGCGGCCGACGTGCTGACCCCTCGCACCCGGGTGCGGTTCGTCCGGGCCACGGATTCCGCCGACGCGGTGCTGGCGGCTGCCGGCGCGACCGGACACTCGCGGTTCCCGGTGTCGGGCGCGGACTCCGACGACGTGGTGGGACTGGTGCACCTGAAACGGGCGGTGTCGATCGCGCCCGACGAACGCACCGCGGTGCGGGTCGAGCAACTGATGGTCGAGGTGCCGGTGGTGCCGGCCACCATGCCGCTGGACGACCTGCTCGACCTGTTGCGCGAGCAGGGTCTGCAGATGGCGGTCGTCACCGACGAGTACGGCGGCACCGCAGGCATTCTCACCCTCGAGGACGTGGTGGAGGAACTGGTCGGCGAGATCTCCGACGAGCACGATTCGCGTGATCCGCGGGCGGCCCGGCAGTACGACGACACCTGGTTGCTGCCCGGCGATCTGCGGCCCGACGAGATCGCCGAGATCACCGGGGTGAGCCTGCCGGAGTCCAGCGCCTACGAGACGGTGGCCGGCCTGGTGATGGCCCGGCTCGGCCGGGTGCCGGACTCGGCGGACACCGTCGAGGTACCGGCCACCATGCTGGCCGGCTCCTCGCTCGGCGTGCTGCGGGTGTCCGTCCCCGGGTCGGCGGACGACGAGCCCATCGCGACGAACGAGCTCGACGACCTGCCGCGGGTGGTGGATGTGCGGCTGACCGTCGCCGCCCGGGCCCGGCGGCGGGTGGAATCGGTGGTGCTGTCCGCCGTCCGGCAGATCCAGGACGGAGGAGAGGTGCGATGACGGGATCGTGGCTGCTGCTGCTGGCGGTGATCCTGCTGCTGGCCCTGAGCGCTTTTTTCGTGGCGGCGGAGTTCTCGCTGATCTCGGCGCGCCGCACGGTGATCGAGCCCAGGGCCGTGTCCAGCGCCCGCGCCCGCACGACACTGCGTGCCATGGAAGACATCTCGGTGATGATGGCCTGCGCGCAGCTGGGAATCACCGTCTGCGGCGTGCTTCTGGGCGCGGTCGGCGAGCCGGCCGTCGCGCATCTGCTGGAGCCCGTCTTTCACGGTGTGGGCGTACCGGAGGGTGCACTGCACCCCGTGTCGCTGGTCGTCGCTCTGCTGCTGGTGGTCGGTGCGCATGTCGCACTGGGTGAGATGGTGCCCAAGAACGTCGCGCTGGCCGGACCGGAGAACACGGCGGTCCTGCTGGCACCGCCACTCCGCGCGCTGGCGATGTTCCTCGGCCCGATCGTCCGGTTCCTGGGCGCCATGTCCAACGGCGTGGTCAAGTTGCTCGGCAAACAGTCGCGGGACGAGGTGGCCTCCGCGTTCACCCGCGACGAGGTGGCCGGACTGGTCTCCGAGTCGCGGTCGGAGGGCCTGCTCGACCACGGCGAGCACGAGCTGATCACCTCGGCGCTGGAATTCGACACGGCGACCGTCGATTCGGTGCTACTACCCGACGCCGATGTCATCTCCCTGCACGACGGAGTCACCGCTGCCGAAGTCGAGCAGGCCTGCGCCCGCACCGGGTTCTCCCGGTTCCCGGTCCGGGACGGCCGCGGTGCCTACGTCGGTTACCTGCACATCCGCGACGTGCTCGACATCCCGGCGCAGCAGCGGGATCAGCCCATCGCGCTCGCCCGGATTCGGCCGCTCCCGGTGGTGCTGGCGGGTTCTCAGCTGCGCACCGCCCTGGACCGGATGCGCCGGCGCGGCGCACATCTGGCGCAGGTGACGGCAGCCGACCGGCCGGCCGCCGACCTCGACGTGGCCGATGCGGCCGGGCAGTTGAACGCACTGGCGGTGGCCGCTATCCAGCCGTCGCCTGCGGCGCGACTGGGTCTGGTCACGTTGGAGGACGTCATCGAGGAGTTGATCGGCGAGGTTCGCGACGCCACCCGGCGACGTCCGTCGAGACCCGCGGTCGGCGGTGCCACCGCGACCCAGCCGACCAAGTCCCGGAGGGCACTTCGGCGCAGGGCATAGTCTCGCCTCATGCAGCGGCGGATCATGGGCATCGAAACCGAATTCGGCATCACCTGTACGTTCCACGGCCAGCGCCGGTTGAGCCCCGATGAGGTGGCCAGATACCTGTTCCGCCGGGTGGTGTCCTGGGGTCGTTCGTCCAACGTGTTCCTGCGCAACGGGTCCCGGCTGTACCTCGACGTGGGATCGCACCCGGAGTACGCCACCGCCGAATGCGACGACCTGCTGACACTGATCGCCCACGACAAGGCCGGCGAGCGCATTCTGCAGGACCTGGTGGTCGATGCGGAGGCCCGGCTGGCCGAGGAGGGCATCGGCGGCGACATCTACCTGTTCAAGAACAACACCGACTCGGCGGGCAACTCCTACGGCTGCCACGAGAACTACCTGATCGGCCGGGCCGGCGAGTTCTCCCGCATCGCCGACGGGTTGATCCCGTTCCTGGTGACCCGGCAGTTGATCGCCGGCGCCGGGAAGATCCTGCAGTCACCGCGCGGCGCTTCCTACTGCCTGTCGCAGCGCGCCGACCACATCTGGGAGGGCGTCTCGTCGGCGACCACTCGGTCCCGCCCCATCATCAACACCCGGGACGAGCCGCACGCCGACGCCGAGCGGTACCGCCGGCTGCACGTCATCGTCGGCGACTCGAACATGAGCCAGACCACCACCTTGCTCAAGGTGGGCAGCGCAGCGCTGGTGCTCGAGATGATCGAAGCCGGAATCCCGTTGCGCGACTTCACCTTCGACAACCCGATCCGGGCGATCCGGGAGATCTCGCACGACATCACCGGCCGCCGGCCCGTCCGCCTGGCCTCCGGCTCGGAGATCTCCGCGCTGGACGCGCAGCTGGAGTACTACGCGAAGGCTGTCGCCTACGTGGCCTCGCGCGGCACCGATCCCATCTCCGAGCGGGTGCTCGACCTCTGGGGGCGAACGCTTCGCGGCGTGGAGACGGGGGATTTTTCCAGCGTCGACACCGAGATCGACTGGGTCATCAAGAAGAAGCTGATCGACACCTACGCCGCCCGCAACGGCATGGAGCTGTCGGACCCCCGGATCGCGCAGATCGACCTGACCTATCACGACGTCCGGCCCGGCCGCGGGCTGCACTCGCTGCTGGTCAAGAGCGGCCGGGCGGCCACCATCGTGTCGGATGATGCGATCACCGCCGCCACCACCGAGGCGCCGCAGACCACCCGGGCCAAGCTCCGCGGCGAGTTCGTCGCCGCTGCCCAGGACGCGGGTCGCGACTACACCGTCGACTGGGTGCACCTCAAGCTCAACGACCAGGCCCAGCGGACGGTTCTGCTCAAAGACCCGTTCCGCAACACCGATGAAAGGGTCACCAAGCTCATCGAATCCCTCTGAGCGGCTCCCAGGCACACCATCTGCGGCGTTCTCGCAGTTCTCGGATACAAGCCCGGTATCCGTCGAACTACTCGGCCTTGCAGCTGGCGCACCCGGAAGCCGCTCTCGCGCGTCCAGGCGTCTCATCTGCGCGGATCAACTACGCCGGCGCGGCTGAACTCGGCGACTCCCTTCACTCCAGTCCCATTCCGGCCTAGTTCATCCGCGCAGGTCTAGTTGATCCGCGCGGTGGCTGGCGGCAGGTCAGCGCGACGCCACCTTGATGAGCGCGGCGGACCTTGATGCGAATGTGGAAGGCTGGAGCTCGTGGCGACGGCGAAGGCGGAACGACTGCTGAACCTGGTGATCGCCCTGCTGAACTCGCCCCGCTTCCGCACCGCCGGCTGGATCCGCGAACGGGTGGCCGGGTACGGCGACCAGCCCACCGAGGAAGCCTTCTTCCGGACCTTCGAACGCGACAAGAACGAACTGCGTGATCTGGGCATACCGCTCCAGACCCCGGACGACGGCACCGACGGGTACCGCATCCCGCCGGGGGAGTTCGCGTTGCCGCAGCTGACGTTCACGCCCGCCGAGACGGCCGCGCTCGGCTTGGCGGCGCGGCTCTGGGAGACCACCGCACTGGCCGGTCCCGGGTCGAACGCGATACGGAAGATCCGGGACGCCGCCGCAGCCGATCCCGAGGCGGCGCAGCACGTCGAGGCCGCCACGTTGCTGCAGCCGCGGGTGCGGACCGGCGATCCCGCCTTCTCGCCGATCTACGCTGCGGTGCGGTCCGGCCGGGCGATCGAGTTCGACTACCGGAAGTCGCCCGTGGGGCCGGGCGAGCCTCGCAAGGTCGAGCCGTGGGGCCTGGTGTCCTTCGCCGGCCGCTGGTACCTGGTCGGGTACGACGCCGAGCGCCAGGCTCGCCGCACCTTCCGGCTGTCCCGCATCGTCGGTCGGGTGCGGGCCGTCGGCCGCTCCGGGGCGGCCACCGTGCCCGACGGGCTCGATCTGCTGGATCTGGTGGCGAACAGCGTGGAGATCCCGGCCGACCGGATCACCACGCTGCTGATCCGGCCCGGCACGGGAACCGGCCTACGCCGCCGCGTCGACCGCGCCGGCCAGGCCGCCGACCGCGCCGGCCAGGCCGCCGAACCTGCGAGCCAAGCCGGGCGCCCGGACCCGGGGGCACCAGCGACGGCGCAGGTCGACCGGCGTGACCTCGACCTCGACCTCGACCCGGTGGGGCGCCACGCCGGCTGGGATCTAGTCCGGATGCCGTTCGCGCACCTGTGGGACACCGCCCGGATGATCGCCGAGCACGGCCCCGATGTGTTCGTGGCGGACCCGCCGGACCTGCGGGAGGCCGTGATCCGGCTTCTGGTCGGGGCTCGGTCGAGTGACGGGCCGCCCGACGACAGTGCCCGGGGCACCTCGATCAGCGGCTCCTGGAACGCCGATGACGAACCCGTGCTGCTCGAGGCCGGCTCGGCAGAACCGCACCGCCGGGAGCAGAGCCAATGAGGACGAACGCAGCGCCACGATCAGGCGGGAGCCATCGAGCATGAGCGAGACGGCAACTGATCGGCTCGCCCGGGTACTTGGGCTGGTGCCGTACATCTCGCGGCGACCGGGCGTGGCGATCGCCGACCTGGCCACCGAGTTCGGCGTCTCCCAGGAGCAGATCACCGCAGATCTGGACCTGCTGATGGTGTGTGGCCTGCCCGGCTACTACCCCGACGACCTCATCGATGTGGTGCTGGACGAAGAAGGCGGCACCGTGTCGATCGCCTTCGGCGCCGGCATCGAGCGACCGGTCCGGTTGACCTCCGACGAGGCGGTGGCGCTCACCGTGGCACTGCGCGCCTTTGCCGACCTGCCGGGGCTGGTCGACGCCGACGCGGTCTTCTCGGCGCTGGCCAAGTTGGAGCAGGCCGGAGCCGAGACCGCCGGCGCCGTCCGCATCGCCGCGGCCGACGCCGCCCCGGCGCTCGGCGCCGTGCGCCAGGCGGTCGACGAATCCCGTCAGGTCTGGATGCGGTACTACACGGCGTCCCGCGACGCCCTGAGCGAGCGCATCGTGGACCCCATCCGGCTGCTGGTCACCGACGGGCACGCCTACCTCGAGGGCTACTGCCACTCCGCCGATGCGGTCCGGCACTTCCGGGTCGACCGGATCGAAGAGGTCACGGTCCTCGACGAGCCGGCGCAGGGCCAGCTGTGGGTCGACTCCGACGTGCCGGACCGGGTCTTCCATCCCGATCCGCAGATCCCGCCGGTGACGATCCGGCTCGCCCCGTCGGCCCGCTGGGTCGCCGACTACTACCACGCCGAGGATGTCGAAGAGCTGCCCTGCGCCGGTGGTATACCGGGTGCGGCGCGGGTCCGGCTGCGTGCCGGCGGGGACGACTGGCTGGTGCGGCTGGTGCTCTCCCTGGGCGGTGCCGCGGTGATCGAGGACCGCCCGGACCTCGCCCTGCGGGTGGCGCAGCGGGCTGCCGATGCACTGGAGGCCTACCGTTGATCCGATCCTGGCGTCAGCGCCTGCGACGTGCTGGAGCGGTGGGCCAGCCGTCCGGCGGGTGCACCGCGACGAACCAGCCGAGCGCGTCGGCTGCCGGGTAACCCGCCTCTCCGCCCACCGGCGCATGGCATCATCGAAGGTGGGCTCGCCGGTCCGTTCGTCAGTCAAGGAGTAATCAGTTGCTGCTTCGCAAGAAGAAGGACGAGCCGAAGCCCGACGGCACGATGTCCTTGATGGAGCACCTGTACGAACTGCGCAGGCGGCTCGGCTGGGCAGCGCTCGGTCTCGTCCTGGGGACCTTGGTCGGCTTCATCTGGTACACCGTCGCCATCCCCTCATTGCACATCCCCAACCTCGGCGACATCCTGACCGGCCCTTACTGCCGGGTGCCGGCCGACAAAAGACTGCAGATCCCGAATCACGAGTGCGCGCTGCTGGCCACCGACGTGTTCAGCCCGTTGCAGATCCGCCTCAAGGCCGGCTTCATGGTCGGGGCCGTGCTGTCCTGCCCGGTGTGGCTGACCCAGCTCTGGGGCTTCGTCACCCCGGCTCTGTACGACAAGGAGAAGAAGTTCGCCCGCATCTTCGTCTCCTGCGCGGCGGTGCTGTTCGCCGGCGGCGCGGTACTGGCCTACTACGTCATCAGCGAGGGCCTGACGGTCCTGCTCGGCTTCGCCGGCAGCGGCGTGGTGTCCGGGCTCGACCCGTCCAAGTACTTCCAGTTCCTGATGGCGCTGCTGATCATCTTCGGAGTGTCTTTCGAACTGCCGCTGCTGCTGATCATGCTGAACCTGATCGGCCTGGTGAAGGGTGCGAAGCTGGCCAAGGCCAGGCGCTACTCCATCTTCGGCATCGTCGTCTTCGCAGCGCTGGTGGTGCCCGGCAACGACCCGATCACCATGTCCGCGCTGGCGGTCTCGCTGGTGGTGCTGTACGAGGTGGCCGTCCAGGTGACGAAGGTGCACGACAAGCGGCAGCTGGCCCGGGTCGGCGCCGAGGGCCTGGCCAACCTGTCGGACGACGAGGCCTCGCCCAGTCCGGTCACCGCCGGCTCGCACGGCGGTACCGAAGCCTCCCACCTGCTCGAACGCCCGGCGCCGGTCTCCGCGCCGGAGCCGATCGTGGTGAACAGACCTTCCGACTTCGGCGATGCCACGTGACCGAGCTGGAAGAAGGGCTCTCGCCGGCGGACCGGTATGCCCGTTCCAAGGACCGAGCCCGGCATCCGTTCGTCACCGACTTCGCCGCCAGCCGGCCGTTCACCCTCGACGACTTCCAGATCCAGTCCTGCCGCGCGCTCGAGGAGGGTCGGGGCGTGCTGGTCTGCGCGCCCACCGGTGCGGGCAAGACGGTAGTCGGCGAGTTCGCCGTCTTCCGGGCGCTGGCCACCGGCGGCAAGTGTTTCTACACCACGCCGATCAAGGCGCTGTCGAACCAGAAGTTCGCCGATCTGGTCACCGAGTACGGGCCCGACCGGGTCGGGTTGCTGACCGGCGACACGTCCATCAATTCGCACGCCGACGTCGTGGTGATGACGACGGAGGTGCTCCGCAACATGCTCTACGCGGATTCACCCGATCTCGACGGGCTGACCGCGGTGGTGATGGACGAGATCCACTACCTGGCCGACAAGTTCCGCGGTGCGGTGTGGGAGGAGGTCATCCTGCACCTGCCGGGCACCGTGCAGGTGGTCGGTCTGTCCGCGACCGTGTCCAATGCCGAGGAGTTCGGTGCCTGGCTGCAGACGGTGCGCGGCCACACCACGGTCGTCGTCGACGAGCACCGGCCGGTGCCGCTGTGGCAGCACATGCTGGTGGGCCGACGACTGTTCGACCTTTTCAGCACCAGCAGCCCGGACTTCGATTCGCACCGTCCCAACGCCCGGATCAAGATCGAGCCGGCGCTGGCCCGGGCGGTCGCCGACGCTGAAGCGCTGGCCGACCGGTTCGGCGGCAACCGCGGCCGCACCAGCGGTCGACACAACGGCGGGGGAAATCGACCCGGCTTCGGCGGCAACAGCGGCGGCGCACGCTGGCGACCACCCTCCCGGGTCGACGTCATCGAGCGGCTGGACGGGTCGGGACTGCTGCCGGCCATCACCTTCATCTTCTCGCGCGTCGGCTGCGACGCGGCCGTCGCGCAGTGCGTCGCCGCCGGCATGCGGCTGACCAGCGAGAACGAGCGGTCCCGGGTCCGCGAGGTGATCGACCGACGGACGGCTGATCTGCCGGAGGCAGACCTCGCGGTCCTGGGCTACTGGGAGTGGCGGGAGGCGCTGGAACGGGGCATCGCCGCGCACCACGCCGGCATGCTGCCGGCGTTCAAGGAGACCGTCGAGGAGCTGTTCGTCAGCGGGCTGGTGAAGGCCGTCTTCGCCACCGAGACGCTGGCCCTGGGCATCAACATGCCGGCCCGCACCGTCGTGCTGGAGAAGCTGGTCAAGTACAACGGCGAAGGCCACGTCGACCTGACTGCGGGGGAGTACACCCAGCTGACCGGCCGCGCCGGGCGGCGCGGGATCGACGTCGAGGGTCACGCGGTGGTGCTCTGGTCGCCGGGAATGGACCCGCATGTCGTCGGCGGGCTGGCGTCCAAGCGCACCTATCCGCTGCGCAGCTCCTTCCGGCCCAGCTACAACATGGCCGTCAACCTGACCGACCGGATGGGCCGGGACGCCGCGAAGGACCTGCTCGAGCAGTCGTTCGCACAGTTCCAGGCGGATTCGGCGGTCGTCGGGCTGGTCCGCCAGGTCAAGCGGGACGACCAGGCCATCGACTCACACTTCAAGGCCATGGAGTGCCACCTCGGCGACACCGCGGAGTACCTCGAGCTGGTCACCGAGCTGACCAGCCAGGAGAAGACGCTGGCCCGCTCCGGGGCGGCCCGCCGCCGGGACGCCACCACCACCGACCTGATGTCCCTCAAGCGCGGCGACGTCATCTCCATCCCGGCCGGCCGGCGGGCCGGTCTGGCCGTCGTGCTCGACCCGGGCGTGGGATCCGACGACGCGGTCCGCCCGCTGGTGGTCACCGTCGGGCGGTGGGCGGGTCGATTGTCCGGCAGCGACTTCCGTGGCCCGGTGCCGGCGCTGGGCCGGATCAAGCTGGACAAGTTCGTCGATCACCGGTCGCCGAGCGTGCGCCGGGACATCGCCTCGGCGCTGGAAGCAGCAGCGGCCAACGGATCCGTGCACAGCCGCCAGCACGGGCCCCGGTCGGCTGATGCCGATGTGGACATCGCCGCGCTCCGGCGGGCGGTGCGCGCACACCCGGTGCACGGCTGCGCCGACCGGGAGACGCACCTGCAGTGGGCCCGTCGCTGGCAGCGGCTGCGCACCGAGAACTCAGCGCTCGAGGCAAGGGTGGCCGGCACCCGCGGATCACTGGGCGAGGCGCTCGATCGCATTCTCCAGCTGCTGGCCCGGCACGGCTACGTCAAGGGCGACCAGCTCACCGACGCCGGCCGGATGCTGTCGCGCATCTGGTCCGAAAGCGATCTGGTGGTCGCCGAGTGTCTGCAACGGGGGATCTGGGAGGATCTGGGACCGTCGGATCTGGCAGCGGTGGCTTCCGTCCTGGTCTTCGAAGCCAGACGGGAAGGTGTCAGCGCCCCGCGCCCGCCGGCCGGCGCGGCGGCCGTCGCGATCGCCGAGACCACCCGGGTCTGGGCCGAGATCAGTGCGGACGAGGCGGAGGCCGGATTGCCGGCCACCCGTAGTCCCGACGTCGGGTTCGCCGCCGCTGTCGCTTCGTGGGCCAGGGGCGAAACGCTCACCCAGGCGCTCACCGTCGCCAACGCGACCGGAACCGACATGTCCGCCGGTGACTTCGTGCGGTGGTGCCGTCAGGTGATCGATCTGCTGGACCAGGTGCGCAACGTCGCCCAGCCCTTGCTCGCCGATACCGCGAAGGCCGCGCTGACCTCGCTGCGCCGCGGCGTGGTTTCGCTCGGAGCGGTGTGAGGCTGCCGAGCGCGGAGTTCGGTTCGCGCCCGCGCGTAGTTCCCGGCCGTGGTTTGATTCCCATTGGCACGTCGACGGAAAGCTCGACGTCACCTCCAGGAGGCACGTCATGAGCACGCCATACGGTCAGGGCGGACAGCAGGGCGACCAGTGGCCGCAGTTCGGCCAGCCCGGCTACCAACCGCCGGCCAATCCGGACTCCGGCGCCCAGCCGG
>CAXSEW010000062.1:0-12373 GCA_964236185.1 uncultured Nakamurella sp.
AGAGGCTGGGGACGGCCTTGCCGGCGTCGTCCTTCTGACCCTTGAACCCGCCGAAGTTGTCCGACCAGTACTGCGCCAGCGAGGCACCGGCACCGGTCTGGGCGTACATGCGGTCGTAGTTGAAGCAGACCGCTGCAGCGTCCAGCGCCGTGCCGTCGGTGAACTTGACACCCTGGCGGATCTTGAAGGTCCAGGTCAGGCCGTCCTTGGACTGGGTCCAGGACTCCGACAGCGCGGGTTCGACATCAGCGGTGCCGGGCTTGAACTGGATCAGGCCCTCGGTCATCTGCCGGGTGACCCGGAAGGTCTCGCCGTCGGTCGCGTACAGCGCGTCGAACATGCTGGGGGCACCGGCTGCGCCGAAGACGAAGGTTCCGTTCGAATCGGCCGGGCTGCCGCCGCCGCTGGAACTGGCGCCCCCCGACGTCGCCGCCGACCCGGAACCGCTCGGTGCGCTGCTCGCCCCTCCCCCGCTGGTGGCGGCCGCGCCGCCGCCGTTGCTGGCACTGGTCGTGGCGGCTCCGGAGCTGGAACTGGCGTTGTCACGCTTCGAACTGGCGCAACTCGCCATCGACACCGCCAGGGTCAGTGCCAGTCCGACACCGACAATTCTGGATCGCCTCACGCTTGCCAACCTCCAAGTAAGAACAGGTCCGCTGCCGGTGCAGTCGAACATCGTTGCCGTGCCACAACGTTCGTCGTCGCACCGATCCGGCAGACCGGTCGAGGAACGCCCGGGCCGCCGGCACCGGCGGCAGGAATGATCTGCGAACCGTATGCGCGATGCAGGAACACTCCTAGCCCCGTGACCGCATCGTTACACAGGCAATATCCACGTAACTCGGTCGGTTCGGACGACCGCTGACGCCCGACCGACCGGCCCGTTTCCGGCGCCCACGCAGCGTCTACGCCGGTCAGGCCAGCACGGACCGGCGGCCGGAGAACGCGCGGCCAAGGGTGACCTCGTCGGCGTACTCGAGGTCACCGCCCACCGGGAGACCACTGGCGAGCCGGGTGACCGCCAGGTCCGGGAAGGTGCGCAGCAACCGGATTAGATAGGTGGCTGTCGCTTCGCCCTCGAGGTTGGGGTCGGTCGCCAGAATCACCTCGCTGACGGTGGGCTCGGCGATGCGGCGCAGCAGCGAGGCGATCCGCAACTGGTCCGGACCGACGCCGTCGATGGGCGAGATCGCCCCGCCCAGCACGTGGTAGCGACCGCGGAACTCCCTGGTCCGCTCGATGGCCGGCACGTCCTTGGGCTCCTCGACCACGCAGATCACCCCGATGTCCCGGCGGGGATCGGCACAGATCCGGCAGAGGTCGCCCTCCGCCACGTTCCCGCATTCCGTGCAGAACCGCACTTCGTCCTTCACCCGCTGCAGTGCGCTCTGCAACCGGGTGATGTCGCCGCCGTCGGCGGTCAACAGGTGGAAGGCCAACCGCTGCGCCGACTTCGGGCCGATCCCCGGCAACCTGCCGAGCTCGTCGATCAAATCCTGTACTGGACCCTCGTACACCGATCAGGCCCCCGACGGCCGGGCGCCCGCGTCGTGTCCGCCGGTCGCCGGTCGGGCGTCGGATTCGACCACCTCGGCATCCACCACTTCGGCATCCACCACTTCGGCATCCACCACTTCGGCATCCACGATGTCGTTCAGTCCGTCGGCGTCGATCGGGCCGTCGGCGCCTTCCAGCACGAGATCATCTCCGTCCTCGTCCAGCTCGTCGTCGAATTCATCCTCGTCGTCGTCGTCGTCGAGCAACCCGTCGAACGACGGCAGGCCGAACGCCGACAGATCGAACCCAGCCGAACCGCCGAGTCCACCCAGGCCGCCGGCCACCGAGCCCAGCGATTGCTCCGCCAGCTCGGACGCCGAACGGCTGGCATCCCGGACCGCCGCGATGACCAGATCGGCGAGCGTCTCCACCTCCGCCGGGTCGACGACCGACGGATCGATGACCAGTGCCTTCAGCTGGCCGTCGCCGGTGACCGTCGCGGTGACCAGACCGCCACCGGAGTGTCCGGTGACCTCCTGCTGGGCCAGCTCCGACTGGGCGCGGGCCATGTCGACCTGCATCTGCTGGGCCTGCTGGAGCAACGACGACAGATCAGGCAGGCCCGGCATCATGAGTTGTCCCTTTCGCTGTTCACGCACGTCGTCCACGCGTGAGCACAGACTACGGTGATGCACCGACAACGCCGGAGAGGACGCCGCCCCTGCTCCGGCGCTCCCCCGATCGGGCCTTGCGGCCATGTTTCAGTGGTCGAACAAGTCGCCGGCAACCGCGTCGAGCCGCTTGACAGCGCTGGGGCGCTGATCGAAGCTGTTGCGTAGTACGAATCGTGTTGTGCTTAGCGCAAATGAGGACGCCAGTGCTGCGCATCTGCCCACTCGCCGACCTGCCGGCCGGCGAGGCTCTCCGGGTGGATGACGTGTCGCCGCCCATCTCGGTCTTCCACACCGATGACGGCGAGGTGTTCGCCATCGACGACACCTGCACGCACCAGGACGCCTCCCTGGCCGACGGCTGGCTCGAAGGCTGCGAGATCGAGTGCCCGCTGCACGCCTCCCGCTTCGACCTGCGCACCGGCGAGGTCGACGCCCCGCCGGCCAAGTTGGGCGTCCGCACGCACGCGGTGACGGTCGTCGACGGCGACATCTTCGTCACGCTGTCCGACGAACGACCGAACCTGCCGCCGGGTGTGCTGTCTTGACCGACGCGGCGTCGGCGAAGCCTGACTCTTCAGCACTGGACGATGCACTGCCCGGGTCGGTCACGATCGTCGGCGCCAGCCTGGCCGGCCATGCCACCGTCCGGGCGCTGCGGCGCTCCGGTTTCGCCGGCACCATCACCGTGGTCGGCGACGAGCTGGCCCGTCCTTATGACCGGCCGCCCCTGTCCAAAGCGTTCCTGTCCGGAACCGTCACCGAGTCCGAGCTCGCCCTCGAGGGTGCGGACGAGACGCTGGACGCGTCCTGGTTGCTCGGGGCGCGGGCCGTCGCCCTGGATGCAGCCACGCGCACCGTCACCCTCGCCGACGGGCGAACCGTCCGGTCCGACGCGGTGGTGATCGCCACCGGCTCGACCGCGCGCCGGATGCCGAACGCGCCGCCGGGCGTGCACACCGTCCGGACCCTGGCCGACGCCGCGTCACTTCGCGCGGAGCTCCGCCCGGGAGTCCGGCTGGCAGTCATCGGCGCTGGGTTCATCGGCGCCGAGGTCGCGTCAACGGCGCATGGCATGGGGCTCGACGTCACGGTGATCGAGGCGGCACCTACGCCGCTGGCCGGTCCGCTCGGGCCCGAGATGGGCGCGGTCGTCGCCGGGCTGCACAGCCGGCACGGGGTGCGGCTGCTCTGCGGCGTACCGGTGGCAGGTCTGCTGGGTACCGAGCGGGTCAGCGGCGTCCGGCTGACCGACGGCACCGAGGTGGCCGCCGAGGTCGTGGTGGCCGGCATCGGCGCAGTCCCGGCCGTGGACTGGTTGGCGCAATCCGGGGTGGACATCTCCGCTCCGCCGAGCGGTGGCGTGGTGTGCGACGCCGTGGGGTTCACCGGCACGCCTGGCATCTTCGCCGTCGGCGACTGCTCGGCCTGGTTCGACGACGTCCGCGGCCGGCACCACCGCATCGAGCACTGGACCGACTCCCGGGACCGGCCGACCGTGCTGGTGGCCGCGATGCTCGGCCGGCCGCCCGCGACAACGCTGCGGGCACCATACTTCTGGTCCGACCAGTACGGCGTGAAGATCCAGTTCGCCGGCCGCCGGGAAGGTGATGAAGAGGTGACTGTGGAAGCGGGCGGTGCAGTTACCGACGATGTATTGGCGGTGTACCGGCGTAACGGGATTCCGGTTGCGGTGCTGGGGCTCAACCAGCCGAAACTGTTCACCCGCTGGCGGAAGCTGCTGGCCGGTACCAGCACCAGCGCGGTCGTCCTGAGCCGATCTTGACAGTCCGCCCGGACGACGGAAAACTGAGCTCGTTGCACCAGTCACGACGCGTTGCGTTCTCCGCAACTCAGGGTTTCACCGCAGGGCTGCGGAGCTCCACCGCTTTCTCGTCCTCGAATTTTCCGGCAGTTGCAAACTCGAAGGTGACCCGCAGATGACGACCACCCAATTACCCGAGTCACTGATCTCGACGCTGCCCGGACACTTCTATACCGACCCGCAGATCTTCGCCCTGGAACAGGCCAGGATCTTCGAGGACATGTGGTTCTGTGCCATCCGCGCCGCGGACATTCCGCAGCCCGGCAATTTCCGTACCGTTCAGGTCGGTACCGAATCCATCCTGATCTCGCGGACCCGCCGGGGTGAGGTCAGGGCATTCTTCAACGTCTGCCGCCACCGCGGCGCTAAAATCTGTACCGAGGACGCAGGCACGGTCACCAGGGCGTTCCAGTGCCCCTACCACGCGTGGACCTACGATCTCGACGGCAAGCTCATCGCCGCACCGAACCTGACGAAGATGCCGGACGTCGACCGCTACGAATACGGCCTGAAGAAGGTGCACCTGCGGGAATGGCTGGGCTATGTATGGGTCAGCCTGGCCGAGGAGCCGCCGTCGTTCGAAGAGACCGTGATGCAGGAGGTGGTCGATCGCCTCGGGGAGGTGTCCAACCTCGATCACTACGACATCGATGCGCTCTCCGTCGGCCGCCGGATCGTCTACGACGTCAAGGCGAACTGGAGGCTCATCATCGAGAACTTCATGGAGTGCTACCACTGCGCGACGATCCATCCCGAGCTCACGGAGGTGCTGCCGGAATTCGCGGACGGTTACGCCGCCCAGTTCTTCGTCAACCACGGGGCCGACTTCGCCGAGGGTGTGCAGGGTTTCACCATCGACGGCACGGCCGGATTCGACTCCATCCCCGGTATCGATGCCGACCAGGACCGGAAGTACTACGCCATCACGGTCAAGCCGCAGGTCTTCGTGAACCTGGTGCCCGACCACATCATCTTCCACCGCATGTATCCGATGGCACCCGATCGCACCATCGTCGAATGCGACTGGCTGTACCTGCCCAGCGTCGTCGAACAGGGCAAGGACGTGAGCAAGTCCGTGGAACTGTTCGACCGCGTGAACCGGCAGGATTTCGACGCCTGCGAACGCTGTCAGCCGGCCATGTCCTCCCGGGTCTACTCCGATGGTGGCGTGCTGGTGCCGAGCGAGCACCATATCGGTGCGTTCCACGACTGGCTGCAGCAGAAGATCAAGGCCTGAGCAGGTGACGCCGGCGACGAGGTCAACCGAGGTGACCCATCCGTTCGCTGATGCGTGCGGCGGCCCCGAGAACGGCCTCGGCCGTCTCCGGGAGCTGGGTGACCGGCAGTCGGTAGGCCGGCCCGGACAGCGAGACGGCGGCCACCGCCTCGCCGGCCGCGCCGAGAACCGGTGCTGCCACGGCATTCAGGCCGGTTTCGTATTCGCCGGCAGTCACGGCGTAACCGTCGGCCAGCACCTGGGCGAGCTGCCGGCGCAGTACCCGGGCATCGACCACCGTGGCGGCGGTGAACCGGGGCAGCCCGGCGTCGATGATCCGGTCCTGGGCGGCCCGGAGGGAATATGCCAGCAGCACCTTCCCGGACGAGGTGGCGTGCGCCGGTGTGGGCCGGCCGACCCAGTTGTTGACCGAGATCGCGCCGCCGCCATGGGCCTGGTAGACGTTGATCACCGAATCGCCCTGCAGCACGGCGATATTCACCGTTTCGCCGGTGAGATCGGCCAGTTCGTCACAGGTCTCGCGCCCCTGCGAGGTCACGTCGAGCCGTCCGCCCATCGCACCGGCGAGCCGCAGGATGCCGTAGCCGAGCCGGTAGCGACCCCGGTCGCCGGCCACCTCCACCAGCCCACGCGACTGC
The DNA here is from genome assembly GCA_964236185.1 of uncultured Nakamurella sp. Classification (GTDB taxonomy): domain Bacteria; phylum Actinomycetota; class Actinomycetes; order Mycobacteriales; family Nakamurellaceae; genus Nakamurella. The sequence goes on from CAXSEW010000062.1 coordinate 5,869, forward strand.
AGCGCGCCGAGCAGTCGCGACGCGGTCGACTTGTGGACGCCGATCGCCGCTGCGACAGCGGACACGCCGGCCTCGCCGTGCCGGGCGAGGAATTCCAGGGCGGTGATCGCCCGGTCGACGGATTGCACGGCACTGGCCGGCGCAGCTTCCGGGCCGCCCGCGCCCCGATCCGCGCCGGGGTGGCTCCGCGCTGCGCCGGTCACGTCCTCAGGGTTGCTCATGACGCAACCCTAGGCGCTGCGCGCACCTTCGTCCGTTACCCGCCGCACCCGTGGACCGCGCCGAGTGGCGCCGAGGAGACCCGATCCTGATGGCCGCATCCAGCTTCGACTACGTGATCGTCGGCGGCGGCAGCGCCGGTTCGGTGCTGGCCGACCGGCTGTCCGCCGATGGCTCCTCCACCGTGCTGGTGCTGGAGGCCGGCCGCAGCGATTATCCGTGGGACCTGTTCATCCAGATGCCCGCCGCTCTCACCTTTCCCAGCGGCAGTCGGTTCTACGACTGGAGGTACGAATCCGAACCGGAGCCGTACATGAACGGTCGGCGGATCTCCCACGCCCGCGGCAAGGTGCTGGGCGGGTCCAGCTCGATCAACGGCATGATCTTCCAGCGCGGTAATCCGCTCGACTACGAGCGGTGGGGGGCCGACGCAGGTATGGCGGACTGGGACTGGGCGCACTGCCTGCCCTACTTCCGGCGGATGGAGAACTGCCTGGCCGCCGACCGGAACGACGTGCAACGTGGCCGGTCCGGACCGTTGGTGCTGGAGCGGGGTCCGGCCACCAATCCGCTGTTCGGTGCCTTCTTCGATGCCGCGGTGCAGGCCGGCTATCCGCTGACCGACGACGTGAACGGTTACCAGCAGGAGGGTTTCGCACCGTTCGACCGCAACGTCCACAAGGGCCGCCGGCTGTCGGCCTCCCGCGCCTATCTGCGGCCGGCGATGGGCCGGAAGAACCTGACCGTGCTGACCCGGGCGCTGGCCACCGGCATCACCTTTGCCGGCACCCGCGCCACCGGAGTGACCTACACGCGCAACGGCCGCAACCACACCGCGACTGCCGGCGAGGTGATCCTGTGCGGCGGAGCCATCAATTCGCCGCAGCTGCTGCAGCTTTCCGGCGTCGGGGCGGCAGAGGAGCTGCGGCCGTTGGGCATCCGCAGCGTGGTCGACCTGCCCGGCGTCGGCGCCAACCTGCAGGACCACCTCGAGGTCTACATCCAGTACGCCTGCAAGGAGCCGGTCACCATGCAGCCCTATCTGCAGAAGTGGCGTCAGCCGTTCATCGGGCTGGAATGGATACTGGCCCGCAAGGGACCGGCGGCGACCAATCATTTCGAGGGCGGCGGGTTCGTCCGGTCGAACGACGAGGTGCCGTACCCCAATCTGATGTTCCATTTCCTCCCGATTGCCGTGCGCTACGACGGCAGCGTGTCCGAGGCGGTGAAGCGCACGGGTCACGGCTACCAGGTCCACGTCGGCCCGATGTTTTCCGATGCCCGCGGCACGCTGAAGATCACCTCGACCGACCCGCGCAAGCACCCGGCGCTGCGATTCAACTACCTCTCCACCGACCAGGACCGGCGGGAGTGGGTGGAGGCCGTGCAGGTGGCCCGCGACATCCTCGGACAGTCCGCGATGGCGCCGTACAACGGCGGCGAGACAGCCCCAGGGCCGGCGGTGACAACGGATCAGGAGATCCTGGACTGGGTGGCGGCCGACGCCGAGACCGCGCTGCACCCCTCGTGCACGGCGAAGATGGGTCCGGACTCCGATCCGCTGGCGGTGGTGGACCCGGCGACGATGCGGGTGCACGGCACGCAGGGCCTGCGGGTGGTCGACGCCTCGGTGATGCCGTACGTCACCAACGGCAACATCTACGCCCCGGTGATGATGCTGGCCGAGAAGGCCGCGGACCTGATCCTCGGCCGTCAGCCGCTGGATGCTTCGCCCGCGCCGTTCTACCGGCACGCAGGATAGATCCGCCGCCACCGGCCCCGGTCGGCCGAGGGTGGACACTGGGCGGCATGCCGGACGGCCACGCGGAGCAAGCTGCTTCCTTCGGGATGGCAGCACGGGAGTACGAGCGGGGCCGGCCCGGGTATCCGGCGGCAGCGCTCGACTGGTTGCTGCCGGTAGGTGCGCGCCAGGTGGTCGATCTCGGCGCGGGCACCGGCAAGCTGACCCGCCAACTCGCCGACCGGAACCTATCCGTCGTGGCCGTCGAGCCGTCCGGAAACATGCGTGCGGAACTCGTCACTGCCCTCCCTGGCGTGACAGCGTTCGCCGGGACCGCAGAACGCATCCCGCTGCCCGGCGACAGCGCCGATGCAGTGCTGGTGGCGCAGGCGTGGCACTGGGTGGACCCCGACCTCGCGGTGCCCGAGGTGATCCGGGTGCTGCGGCGGGGCGGGCGGCTCGGGCTGGTCTGGAACTTCCGCGACGAGAGTGTCGACTGGGTCGCCGCTCTCGGGCGATCGATGCGCTCGCTCGCTGACGATCCCACCCTGGTTTCTGTGGAGCTGGGGCCGTTGTTCGGGCCGGTCGAGCGGCTGACCGTCCCCTGGCAGCACCGGACCAGCCCCGACGGCCTCCGGGATCTGGTGGCCTCCCGCAGCTATGTCATCACCGCGCCGCCGGCGGAGCGGAACCGGGTCCTCCGCGAGGTCGATCTGCTGCTGGCCGACCATCCGGACCTGGCCGGGCGGAGCGAGTTCGACCTGCCGTACTTCACCACCTGCCTGCGCGCGTCGCTGGTGCCCGCCCAGGACTGAGTCGCGGCCCGGAGCCGGGCGCTGTTCAGGGCCGTCCGCCCAGCAGTCGTCCCAGCCGCCCCGCGTCGTAGCCTGGGGTCGATGACCGCCACCACGACCACCGCGGCCGGGCCGTTTGCCGCCGGGCTCCGGGGGCTGACGGTCGCCGGCGTCACGATGATCGCGGTACAGGCGTTCGAGGCGGTCGCTGTCTCCACCGCGATGCCCACCGTGGCGGCGGCGCTGCACGGGCTGAGTCTGTACGCGCTGGCCTTCGGGATGCCGGCCGCCGCGGGCATCGTCGGCATGGTGTCCGCCGGGATCTGGTCCGACCGGCGCGGACCCGTCGGAGCGTTGGGGGCGGGGTGGGTGCTGTTCGTCGCCGGTCTCGTCGTCGCCGGCACGGCCGGATCGATGGGGGTGCTGATCGCCGGCCGCGGGTTGCAGGGTCTGGGCGCCGGACTGACCGCGGTGGCGATCTACGTCGTCGTCGCCCGCGCCTATCCGGAGTCGTTGCGGCCGAAGGTTTTCTCGCTCTACGCCGCGGCGTGGGTGTTGCCGGCCCTGATCGGTCCGGCCATCGCCGGTTTCCTGGTGACGCACGCCGGCTGGCGGTGGGTGTTCCTGTCCGTCCCGTGCGTGGCCCTCGCCGCAGCGATCGTCGGTTGGGGTCCGGCCCGGCGTCTGCGTGGGCTGCCGACGGACCCGACCCACGACGACACCTCGGCTGCGCCGCCGGCAGCAGCGAGGGTGGCCGTGGCGCTGGTCGCCGGCAGCGCCGCCAGTGTGCTGTCGATCGCCGGCCACCATTCGCCGGCGGTCGCCGTCCCGCTGACCGTGGTGGCGATCGGACTGCTGGTCTGGTCGGTGCCGCGCCTGTTGCCGGCCGGCACCTACCGGAGCCGTCGCGGCCTGCCCACGGTGATCCTGCTGCGCGGCCTGGTGTCCGGCGCGTTCATCGGCGCGGAGGTCTTCCTGCCACTGCTGCTGTCCCGGGAGCGGGGGCTCTCCCCGGGGCAGGCGGGTCTGGTACTGACCGTCGGCGCCCTGGGGTGGTCGGCCGGGTCGGCGTTGCAGGGCCGGATCAGCTCGGCCCAGCGCCGACCGGTGTTGCTGCGCCTGGGCTTTGCACTGCTGACCACCGGCATCGTGCTGGTGGCGATGACCGTCTGGCGCACCGTTCCGCTGCTGGTGGTCTACCCGTCGTGGGTGCTGGCGGGCGTGGGCATCGGCATCGCCTTTCCGACGCTCTCGGTGCTGACGCTCGAGCTGTCCGCGCCGGCCGAGGAGGGCCGCAACTCCTCCGCGCTGCAGGTGAACGACGCGCTGCTGCAGGCGATCATGCTCGCCGTCTCCGGAGCGATCTTTGCGGCGTTGGTCGACCGCTCGCACTGGGCTCCCTATGCGGCGGGTTTCGCCGTCGCAGCGGGAGCGGCGGCCGTCGGCCTCACGCTCGCCGGCCGCGTTCGACCGACCGACCGCTGACTCGCTAGCGGAAGACGATGGTGCGCGAGCCGTTCGGCATCACCCGTCGTTCGCAGTGCCACTTCACCGCCCGGGAGAGCACCTGCGTCTCCACGTCCCGGCCGGCGGCCACCAGATCGTCGGGGCCCATGGTGTGGTCGACCCGGGCGACGTCCTGCTCGATGATCGGGCCTTCGTCGAGGTCGTCGTTGATGTAGTGGGCGGTGGCGCCGATCAGCTTGACGCCGCGGTCGTGGGCCTGGTGATAGGGCTTGGCGCCCTTGAAGCTCGGCAGGAACGAGTGGTGGATGTTGATCGCCCTGCCCGACAGCGCGCGGCTCGCCGATCCCGACAGCACCTGCATGTAGCGGGCCAGCACGACCAGGTCCACCCGATGCTCTGCTACCAGGTCGAGCATCTGGCGCTCGGCTGCCGCCTTGGTATCCGGCGTCACTGGGATGTGCACGAACGGAATCCCATAGGACGCAGCCAATGCCGCGAAATCAACGTGATTGGACACGATCACCGGGATCTCGATGTTCAGCGTGCCCATTCGATACCGGTACAGCAAGTCGTTGAGGCAGTGCCCGAACTTCGATACCAGGATCATCGTGGTGGTCGGGGTCGCAGCATCGACCAGATCGAATTCCATCTCGTGCAGCACCGAGACGTCCGCGAAGGACCGACGCAGTTCGGTCAGATCCGGTACCGCACCGACGAACTCGAAATGCACCCGCATGAAGAAGCGGCCGGTGAGCCGGTCGTCGAATTGTTGGCTGGCCAGGATGTTGGCGCCGAAGCGCACCAGATAACCGGAGACGGCGTAGACCAGACCCGGGCCGTCGTGGCAGGAGAGCGTCAGGATGAACTCGGTACCGAGGTCCGCGCGAGGGGACATGATGCCTCCGGTCGGGTAGCGCTCAAGGGCCGGCCGTCTAACTGCGGCCGGGGCGAAGTTGTGCAGCGCGCAACGCATTGCGCTATATGCAACCCCAAGGATGTGGGATCGGGTTCGTCAGGTCAAGCAGCAACGCAGCGGAATCCGATGTTTCCGGTGGTGGAGTTCCGCGGGAGAAGCTGGCGCGCCGACACCCGGTACCGACGGCAGTACGACGCATGACACAGATACGAGCCACCGCGCGTGGTCGGCATTTCCGTCGCCGACTCGTCCGCGCACCACTCCCAGACGTTGCCGGTCATGTTGTAGAGGCCGAAAGCGTTGGGGGCGTAGGCGTCGACCGGCTCGGTGCCGAGCCAATCAGGGCCTTTGGCATTGCCGCCGGGGAACCGCCCCTGCCAGACATTCATCGCCGGCTGTCCGCCCGGCTCCAGGTCGGCGCCCCACGGATAGGGCTGCTGTACCAGTGCCCCGCGCGCCGCGAACTCCCACTGCGCCTCAGTGGCCAGCCGCAGTCCGGCCCAGCGCGCGTAGCGCGATGCGTCGTTCCAGCTGACGTGCACGACCGGATGGTCACCCCTGGCCGCCAGCCCACCGAGCGGCCCGGCCGGCAACTTCCACGTCGCCCCCGGCACCTCGCGCCACCAGGGCGTCGCTGCCACCCCGCGCGTCGGTGGAAAATCATCGGGGAGCAGGCCGCCGAATACGAACGAGCACCGGAAGTGCTCGGCTTCGGTCACATACCCGGTGTCCTGTACGAACTCTGCGAATTCGGCATTGGACACCGCGTGCGCCTGGATCGAGAACGGCGCAACGGGGACAGCCCGCACCGGGCCTTCGCCGTCCGCCGGATAGGCCTGGGCATCAGCGCTACCCATCAGGAACTCCCCGCCCGGCAGATCCACCAGAGTGGTCAACCGATCGAGCGCTGCACCCCCTGCGGACGCAGTACCCGGGATCACCGCCGGTGACCCGACCGGACCGGACGCCCCCCACGCCACCGGGGGGACGGACGGTGCATCCGCCAGGTCCGGGCGACCAACCGGCCCGCAACAACCACCGGTCACTGGTGGGCCAACAGGTGCCGCTGCTTGTCGTCGTCGCTGCCTTCGACAGCATCTTCGTGCACGTCGATCCGGACGAAGTCGATCTCGCCGGTGAACCGGTTGTCGATCGGCGGATAGTCCTGCGAGACCGGGGTGCCCACATCGACGCCGATGTTCAGGGTTTCGTCGAACGAGAAGTAGTACGCCGTCGTCCGGTCCACCCGTCCCGACCCGATCTCCACCTCTCCGTCGAACAACGTCACCCGGGCACCCTGGCCCAGACCGCCACCGTCGTAGGCGAAGTCCATCTTCAGCTGGTGCTCCCCCGGCTGCAGCAGCGCAG
>CAXSEW010000063.1:0-12371 GCA_964236185.1 uncultured Nakamurella sp.
GGGTCTACAACCGGGAGGCCGGACTGCTCGAGCTGAACCGAGACCTGGCCAGATCCTCGCGAACCGGACAACAACTGACAGTCGCCTTTCTGGATGTCGACCGTCTTAAAGCCATCAACGACAGCGGCGGTCACGCCGCCGGCGACCGTGCCCTCATCGCAGTGGCCGATACCTTGACATCGGCGCTACGCCCCTACGACCTGATCATCCGCTACGGCGGCGACGAATTCCTCTGCACCATGGAGAACCTCGACCTACACGCCGCCCGTCTCCGGTTCGACCACATCAACGAACTCCTGGCCAAGGCAGCCGGCGTCAGCGTCAGCGCCGGGGTCGCCCAACCAGCAGCCGGTGAAGCCCTCAACTCGGTGATCGCCCGCGCCGACGCCGACCTCTACCAACAGCGGCAGCGCGGCGGCGAATACCCCCACCCCTTGCCGAGCTGAGCCGCAAGCGGCCGAGGCGCAGTTGCCTCGGCCGTTGTGCTGGGCCGCCGGCACCGCATATGGGTCGGGGACTCATCAGGAGGACCGCAGGTTCGCAAAGCATTGCTGCGGCTTTCGGACAGGGTGGCGTCGGCCAAGCACGTTTGGTCGCGGCAGCGCAGGAAGAGGCGTTGGCCGACGCCGGAAACCCGACGGCGAAACGGGTAGCGCGCAAACGCGCATGTCGGGGCCGGAGCAGTCCTGCACGCAACCCCGGATAACTTGCCTGCTGGTGACGGCCGATACCAGGACGGCTTTCTAAATCGGGTCGCGTGGCCGGCGGCGCAGCAGTTGCACTGCATCCGACCGCTGGCAACGCCGATACGCTTTCCGCACATCCATCACGGTCGATACAGGAGTTCCCATGTCATGTGTTCTGGTCACCGGCGGCTCGCGGGGAATCGGCGCGGCCATCGCCCGCACGTTGGCCGCCCGTGGCGACCGCGTCGCCGTGCACTGCCAATCGAACGTGGTGACCGCGAGGGCCCTGGTGGCGGAACTTCCTGGTGACGGTCATGTGGTGCTGGCGGCGGATCTCTCGGACGACGACGCAGTGTCCGAGCTCGTCAGCACTGCCGTGGGCGAGCTGGGCACCATCGACGTGCTGGTCAACAATGCCGGCATCTACCTCGATGCCCCGATCGACAAGACCGGCTATCGCGACTGGATGGCCAACTGGCGGCAGGTGATGAGCGTCAACCTGTTGGGCGCAGCGGCGTTGACGTGGCACGTCGTCGACCATCTCCGCGCCCGGGAGCAGGGGCCCGACGGCGGCCGGGTCGTGATGGTGGGCTCCAGAGGTGCCTACCGCGGTGAACCGACCGCGCCGTCGTACGGCGCCAGCAAGGCCGGATTGCACGCGCTGACCCAATCGTTGGCTGTCGCGCTGGCGCCGCTGGGCATCGTGGTGAACGGTGTCGCGCCCGGATTCGTGGCGACAGACATGACAGCAGAACTGTTGGACAGCCCTGCGGGCGCAGCCATACGGGCGCAGAGCCCGTTCGGCCGGGCCGGCCGCCCCGATGACATCGCCGCTGCGGTCGCATATCTGAGCTCGCCGGAGTCGCAGTGGACCAGCGGCGCCATTCTCGATGCCAATGGCGCGTCCTATCTCCGATGATCTCGGTGGGCGTGCGTGCCGCACGTCGGTCAGGCCGCGGGCTGATCTCTCTCGCCCATACGTCTGCTGTGGCTGGGGCCCGGGGCCGCCACCGGCGGTCGCGGTGACTGGTAGCTGGTAGCGATGCAACCGATCACCGACCGGTTCGCGTCCCCTGTCCGACCGACCCTGCTGGGCGGCGCGGGGCCGGTCGGTCCTTGGCGATGATGGAGGTCAGCATGCGCAGGCGCGAGCTGTTGCGAGCGGCCGGGTGGGGTCTGCTGTCGGCGCTTCCACTGTCCGCGTGCGTGGCCACCGACAACTGGCCCGACGCGGCGAATGACGCGCCTTCGGGTACGTCAGCCCCGGCAAGTGCGACACCCACGACCAGCGCGCCGCCGCCCTCCCCGAAGACTTCGTCGCCGACCACCACCCGTCCCGCCACCGACAGCATCGGCGGCCGATTGCTCCAGGCGGACGCGCTGCGGCGATCCCCGGTGGCCGCGGGTGTGGCAGCGAACAAGCTGCTGCCGGTGTCCGCCGCGCTCTACCGGGCGGCGCTGACCGGCGAGGGCAACGCGGTGCTGAGCCCCTACTCGATCGTCTCGGCCCTGGGCATGCTCGCTCTCGGCGCCCGCGGAAACCCCGCGCAACAGTTGGCGACCGTGCTCGGCGGGAACGCACAGACGGTCGCCCGATGGCTGGGCGGCGTGGACGCCGCGTTGGCGCGGGCAGTCACCGCCAGCACGCAGGATGCGTTCGGCAGCGCGCCGGTGACGGCCGTCATCGAACCGGCCAACGCGGTGTTCCTCGGCCCCCATAGCCAGGTGCTGCCGGCCTACCTCGTCGCCCTGGCCACCGGCTACGGCGCCGGCGTCCGCCAGGTCGATTTCGCCGCGGCCGTCGCGGCCAGGGCCGCCATCAACCAGTGGGTCGGTCAGCGCACCCACGGACTGATCCCCGACCTGCTCCCCCCGGACTTCGTCGACGCCAGGACCATTGCGGTACTGGTCAACGCGTTCTATCTGAAGGCGGCCTGGGCGAACCCTTTCGAACCAGGCACCGCTCCGATGCCGTTCACCACGCTGAGCGGAACAGTGGCGGTTCCATTCATGACCCGCTCGGACAAGATGCTCTACGCGAGCGGCCTGAAATGGCAGGCCGTCTCGATACCGCTGTCAGCGAGGCTGGCGATGACCGTGATCGTGCCGACTGCCGGTTCTTTCCAGCAGGTCTCGGCGACGCTCGACGCCCGCCTGCTCGCCGCCGCCATGCACGGCGAGGAGCGTCAGGTGGACCTGGCAATGCCGGCCTTCACCACCGATTTGCAGACGGACCTCGAGAAGCCACTGACCGCAATGGGTCTCGGAGCACTCTTCGACAGCCCTGATTTTTCCGGCATCGCCCCTGGCGATCTGTACGTCTCCGGCGCGGTGCACCAGGCGCGCATCGCCGTTGACGACAAGGGCATCGAAGCGGCAGCGGCCACCGCGGTTGCGGTTGCGATGTCGGCGGCGCCGGCGGCCCCACCGCTACGGCTCGACCGGCCGTTCCTCTATGTCGTCCACGACGTGGAGACCAGCACACCGTTGTTCCTCGGGCGGGTCATCGACCCTACCCGCTGACCGAGGTCAAACGCCGTGGTTGATGGCCGATTCGCTGGTTCGAGGTTGGCCCATGTCGCCTGGTCAGGCGTCAATGACCGTTGACAGGCTGACTGTGTCAACTTATTGACGTAATGACCACTGACACCGAGTTGGCGCAAGCGGCCAGCAGTAGCGATCCGGCGGAGGGCCTGCGCGCGGTACGGCGTTGCGGGAGCTCGCCGACCGGCTGGAGCGGCTCCAGGTCGGCCGGGCCCGGGACCTCGGCTGGACCTGGCAGCAGATCGCGGCACAGATCGGCGTCAGCCGGCAAGCCGTTCACCAGAAATACGGGCGTGACCGCCTGCCCTTCGGAGAGGATTCATACCGATGTTCGAACGTTTTACCGCCAGTGCCCGGACAGCCGTGACACTGGCGCAGGACGAGGCCAGACTGCTCGGCAGTCCGCAGATAGGTACCGAGCACATGTTGATCGGTCTGGCCGGCGACGGCCCTGATGCTGCAGCACAGGCATTGCGGGCGAAGGGTGTCACTGCCGCCGTGCTCCGGGCGGCTGCGGACCGCCGCATCGTCCACCACCTCGACCCCGACGCTCTCGCGCTGCTGGGTATCGATCTGGACCAGGTGCGGCAGGCCGCGGAGCAACGATTCGGCCGGGGCGCGCTGGATGCCGCGGCGACGTCACATTCACCGAGAGGTCGTATCCGATTCAGTGATCCCGCGAAAACGGCGTTGGCGGCAGCGGTTCGACAATCGACGATGCTACGGACCGGTTCCATCTCCAGCGGCCACCTGCTGCCGGGGCTGATGACCGACGCCGCCGGCGCCGCCACTCACGTGCTGACCACCTGCGGAATCGATAGTGCCCAGCTGCAAGCAGATACCGTCGCTCTGCTGCAATCCGAAGCAGCGTGAGCTATTGACCGTGGGCTGCCGTATCGATCACCCATCATAGGTGGGTGCGCAGTTGTCCTGCCATGACGAAATCCGCACGGTCGTTCCTGGCTTGTGGGTCGGCGTCCAGCCCGTGCCCCCAATTGTTTTCAGCCCACCACATCCGCCGCGACGCCGCGGCGGCCCGCGAGCCCACGAATCAGATCGGCGCGGAACAGTGCGCCGGCGACGTGGGCGAAGATCACCACTCTGCCCAGTCGAGGCTCGACGGCGGTCAGGACGGCCCCGAGCGCACCCCCGCCGCTGTGGCCGAGGAACGACAGCGCATCGGCGGGCGCTCCGAGCCTGAGCAGTACGTCCAGTGCCGCCCGTTCCGTGAGCACCGCAAGTCTCACGTCGGTGGCGAAAGCATCGACACTGGCGTCGGTCCGGATCCGGGTGACCGGCAGGATCACCACCGCGCCCTGGGCGGCCAGTGCGGCTGCTTCGGACCGGAAGAACCGTCGGCCGTCGTCGATTCCACCATGAGCCAGCACGACCCCGCGGGTCACCTCTTCCGATACCGGAACCACAACTGTGCCAATGTCTTCGGCGCCGACGTCCGCTGCGAAGCTCACCTCGCGTCAGAGCAGTCCGTCATTCATGCGCTCGTCGATCAGCGACATCGCCAACGGTAGTGATGGGCGGGCGAAGTAGCGGCGCACCTCGGCCAGTTCCCACCGACCCCGGTACGACCGAAAGCCAACCCTCGACGCGTCGTCCACGCTGCCCAGTGTCCACCTGCCGGCCCGCCGGGCGAACTGGTTCCACTAGCATCACCAGCGCCGCCGCCGAGAGGAACACCATGGCAGAGTCGACAGCAGACCTTTCCGACGAATTAGGTGAAGACCTCCAATATTGCGAACTTTCGTTTCGGCAGTACGGTGGTCGGACCAGGTTCAGCGGCCCGGTCAGCACCGTGCAGTGCTTCGAGGACGTCGGCCTGCTCCGGTCGGTGCTCGCCAACGCCGGAGCCGGCGGCGTGCTCGTGGTGGACGGCGGCGGCTCGACGCGCACTGCCCTGCTCGGCGACAACATGGCTCAGCTGGCCATCGACAGCGGCTGGGCCGGTCTGGTGATCAACGGCGTGGTCCGGGATACCCGGGCGCTGGCGACGATGGATATCGGGGTCAAGGCGCTCGGCGCGAGTCCGCGTCGTGGCGGCCGCACAGGTGCGGGACAGCACGGCATCACCGTGAGCTTCGGCGGTGCGGTCTTCCGGCCCGGCGAGCAGGTGGTCAGCGACGAGGACGGCGTGGTGATCGTGCGCCACAGGTGATCTCAGTTGCTGGCGTCGCCGTAGTTGAAGGTGGTGACGCAGCCACCGTCCACCGGCACGATCGACCCCGTCATGAAGGACGCGGCGTCGGACACCAGGAACAACGCCACCGCACCCACCTCCGCCGGCTGTCCTTGCCGGCCCAGTGGCTGCCGGGCCGCTGCCTTCTCCCGGATGGCGGTGGCCGCACTGAACTCCTCGGCGGAGAGCCGGGGGCCCCGGCGCCCGAGCCCGGTGTCGATGTAGCCGGGACAGATGGCGTTGACCCGGATACCGTCCGGTCCGTAGTCGACGGCCAGCTGGCGCGTGAGGTTGATGATGCCGGCCTTGGAGGCGCAGTAGGCCGCCGCGTTCGGCGCCGCGATCAAACCGTAGGTCGAGGCGGTGTTGAGGATCCGGCCGTCACCCTGCGCGAGAAAATGAGGAATGGCATATTTGGTGCACAGGAACGTGCCACGCAGGTTGACACCGACGACCCGGTCGAAATCTTCGGGTTCGATCTCGTGGAGCCGCAGCTGTCCGCCGCCGATCCCGGCATTGTTGGCCAGGATGTCGACACCGCCGAAGCGTTCGACGGTGGCGGCGATCAAGTGCTCGGCCTGTTCTGCATCCGACACGTCCGCGGAGACGAATTGTGCTGTGCCGCCGGCCTCGGTGATCTCCCGGACCGTCCGGAGGCCGTCGTCGGCGAGTACATCGGAGACGGTGACGTTCGCCCCGGCGGCCGCGAACGCGGTGGCCATCGCCCGGCCGATGCCGTTCGCCGATCCGGTGACGACAGCGGTCTTACCGTCGAGCCTTGTCATCGCGGTGCCTCTCGGTGCCTCTGGGTGCTTCTCGGTGCGTCTGGGTGCGCATGGCCATCGCGCAGTCGTTGCGGTCGGCCGCCGGTCGCTGTGACGCCACATCTGATGGTGCGAAGAGCTTCTGCGACGACTCAGGATGGTACACAATACGCAGTAGACCATGATGGATGCGTCACTGGCGGGAGAGGCACCCGAAGATGGACAGTGCGGCCGGCGCCACTTCCCTTCCCGGACTGAGTCACGAGTCGATCGCGATCAGCGCGGCCGCCTGGATCACCGACCGCATCCTCGAGGGCAGCATCGGCCCCGGCGAGAAGGTGACCGAGGCCAGCCTTGCCGAGCAGATGGGGGTCAGCCGATCCCCGATCCGGGAAGCGCTGCGGGCGCTCTCCCGCGGCGGACTGATCGTCGTCGAACCGCGGCGCGGGGCGTTCGTCGCCGAGCTGGACCGCAACAACGCCGCCGAACTCTACGTCTGCCGCCTGCTGCTGGAGCCGACCTGCGCCGGCGTAGCGGTACAGCACATGGACGATCGGCGCGAGGAGCAATTGACCGGGATCTTCCAGCGCATGCAGGTCGCCGCCAAGGCGGGCGATGCGTCGGCCTACATCCTGGCGCTGAAGGATTACAACTGGCACCTGCTCGACGCCTGCCCGAACCGGTTGCTGTTCCAGTTCGCCGAATCGTCATGGCAGGCATCGCTTCGGTACTGGGATCTGATGGTCCGCAGTTCACCCAACTATCCGACCAAGTCGCTACGGCGCAATCGCGGCATGCAGGGCGCCATCGAGGCGCGCGACGCGGTCGCAGCCCAGCGGGTGGCGACGGAGGTTCTGGAATTCGGCCGCGACGAATTGATGAAGCTGCTGTCCCGATTGCCCTCGACGGTCCCCGAGAAGGTCTGAGTTCTCGCATCGGTCGTCGACGCCCAGCTGCTCCCGACCCCATCCGAAAGGCCCCCCGTGCGCTTGTTCGACGCCAACTGGCAACAGGTCGACGCCTATCTCGATTCAGACGACCGGGTGGTGCTGCCCATCGGATCCACCGAGCAGCACGGCTTCCTCTCGCTCGGCACCGACGCAATTCTCGCGGAACGGGTCGCACTCGAGGCGGCCGAACCACTGGGCATCCCGGTGCTCCCGGTGCTGCCGTTCGGGATGGCGCCGTATTTCAGCGCTTTTCCCGGCAGCCTCACGCTGCGGCTGTCGACCTACGTCGCCGTCGTGCGAGATCTGCTGGATACGTTGTCGGAGCAGGGGTTTCGCCGCATCGCCATTGTCAACGGCCACGGCGGCAACGCCCCGGTGACCGGTGCCATCCGAGAGTGGCTGGCGCAGGACCACGGGGCGCGGATGCAGGTCGTGTTCAGCAGCTGGTATGCCGCGCCGAAGGTGGCGGCCCTGGCAGCATCGTTCGAAGACAGTCCGACGCACGGTGGCTGGTTCGAGAACTTCCCCTGGACCAGGCTTGCCGGGGTCGGTATGCCGACCGAGGCCAAGGCGCACGTGCCGCCGGACGTGGTGGCGCAGGCCACCCCCGCCGACCTGCGCGAGCTCACCGGCGACGGCAGCTTCGGCGGCTCCTACGCCCTGTCGGACGAGATCATGGACCAGATCTGGCAGACCGGTGTGCTCGAGGTCCGCGAGCTGCTGCAGTCAGGATGGGCTTTCTAAGATGACAGAGGGGGCTTTGAAGATGATCGGTACCGGACTGGTCGGGCGGGTTGCGGTGGTGACCGGCACCGCCCACGGCATCGGTGCCGCCATCGCCGCGGCACTGGCCGACGAGGGCGCTCAGGTGCACGGTATCGACCGGGACGACGTCGACGTTTCCGATCCTGCAGCCGTCCGAGCCTTCTTCGAATCCCTGCCGTCGGTGGACATCCTGGTCAACAACGCCGGCGGCGTGGTCGGCCAGACACACACGCCGATCGAGGACGTCACCGACGAGGCCTGGCGCGCCGTGCTGGATGCCAATCTGACCTCGACGTTCAATTGCACCCGGGCTGCCGCGCCGCTGATGAAGGCGGCCGGCTGGGGTCGGATCGTCAACATCTCCTCCGGTGCCGGGCGGAGCGTCAGCCTGACCGGCATCCAGGCCTACGCCACGGCGAAGGCGGCCCAGATCGGCTTCACCCGACAGTTGGCGCACGAACTCGGCCAGTTCGGCATCACCGTGAACTGCATTGCACCGGGTTTCATCCTGTCCAATCCGACCACCCAGAAGCAGTGGGAGAGTTATGGTTCGGCCGGCCAGGAAGCGCTGATCGGTGGCATCGCCCTGCGCCGGCTGGGTAGTGCCGAGGACATCGCGAACGGCGTGCGCTGGTTCACCTCGGACCTGGCGTCCTGGGTGACCGGCCAGACGATCTCGATCGATGGTGGACATGCTTTCCTTTGAGGCCGACGACAACCGCTACATCGCCGAACTGGCAGAGTTTGTCGCCATTCCCAGCGTCAGCCTGGACGCCCAGCGGGACACCATGCTCCGGGCGGCGAACTGGCTGCTGGCCCGGCTGGACTTCGCCGACGCCGAGATCGTGGAGACCGGCGGGCACCCGGCCGTGGTCGGCAGTTGGCTGGGCGCGCCGGGCGCCCCGACGGTGCTGATCTACGGCCACTACGACGTCCAGCCCACCGGCGACCTCGGCGAGTGGATCACGCCGCCGTTCGGGTTGGTCCGCTACGGGGACCGCCTACGCGGGCGCGGCGTGACCGACGACAAGGGCCCCGTCTACATCGCACTGGAAGTGCTCCGGCAGTTCATTACGCAGGAGGGCGGACTTCCGCTCAACGTCCGGTTCCTCTTCGAGGGCGAGGAGGAGGTCGGTAGCCCGCACCTGCCGGCCTACGTCCGCGCGCACGCCGAGGACTTCGCCGCCGACCTGGTGATCTCTGCGGACGGCGCCATGTGGAGGCCGAGTGAACCGTCGCTGTCCATATTGTCGAAAGGTCTACTGGCGCTCGACATCGAAGTCACCGGCGCCAACCGGGATCTGCACTCCGGGCGCTACGGCGGAACAGTCGCCAATCCGGTGCACGCGCTGAGCCGGATCCTGGCGAGCATGCACGAGCAGGACGGCCGCATCGCGGTCGCGGGTTTCGAGGACGGCGTCCCGCCGCTGGACGCCGACGAGCGGGTCGAGATAGCCGCGGTGCCGTTCGACGACGACGAGTACATCGCGGACCTCGGCGTCGCCGAATTGTTCGGTCAGCCGAATCTGACGACGCTGCAACGACTCTGGACCCGCCCTACGCTGGAGGTCAACGGTATCGCCGGGGGTGGCTCCTACACGGTGATTCCACACCGGGCCGCCGCCCACCTGACCTGTCGGCTGGTGCCGGGACAGGACCCGGCGCGGGTCGCAGCGGCGATCGACCGGCACGTCGCGGCTGCGGCTGTACCCGGGGTCACGGTGTCGGTGACATTCGAGGACGGAGCCGTGCCGGCCTACACCATCCCGGCCGACCACCCCGCGATCGCCGCCGGTCGCCAGGCACTGGCGGATGTCTATCCCGGTCAGCAGGTGCTGCTGGCGCGCATCGGTGGAACGTTGCCGGCCACCACGCTGTTCGAGGAGGTGCTCGGCGCCAAGACGCTGTTCTTCTCCTTCTCCACGGCGGACGAGCTGCTGCACGCGCCCAACGAGTTCCTGCGGATCAGCCGACTCCGCGAAGGCATGCGGGCGTGGGAGCGGCTGCTCCGTCTGTTGGCCGACGGCGAGCACCGGCTCGTTCGTGTGGCCCGATGAGCAGCGACACGCCTTACACGTCCTACTCCTACCTTCCGCCCGGTGATCGGCCGGAATTCGAACTGGATCCTGAGTACGACCGGGTGCCTCCGCACGATCTCGGCCTGGATCCCGAGCAGCAGCACCGGGTCGACCGGCTCCTGGCCGACTTGATCGTGATCAGCCTGCACGACCACCCGGTGCGGTTGCCGCGGGACATGAGCCAGACCCCCGCCTACAACCGCACGGCGCGCCAGCACACCGCTTTCGAGGGTCTGCGGCGATCCGGGATGACCTGCGTGTTCGACAACATGATGGACGGAACAGCCTGCGTCACCGGGCATGCGCCGTGGCGGTGGGACGACGTCGTCGCCGATCTCGGTATGCGGCAGGCCGACCTGGCGCACCAGAGCGAGGTCACCGTCGCCCGGACGGTCGCGGACATCCTGGCAGCCAAGGCCGCAGGCCGGGTGGCTCTGGTGTTCGGGCTGGAGGCCGCGACGCCGATCGAGAACGAGCTCGACCGGCTGGACATCCTTTTCGGTCTCGGCCTCCGGCAGATCGGCATCGCCTACAGCGATTCCAATGCGCTGGGCAGCGGATTGTCCGAGGCCGGCGACGGCGGGCTGACGAACTTCGGGCGACGCGCGGTCGCCAGGATGAACGCGGTCGGCCTGGCCGTGGACATCTCCCACTCCTCCGACCAGACCGGACTGGACGTCTGCGCGGTCGCAGCGGCGCCCGTCCTGATGACACATGCCGGAGCCCGGCAACTGTGGCCCATCCCGCGTTTGAAAGGCGATCCCGTGCTGCGTGCGGTCGCCGACACCGGCGGTGTCATCGGCATGTCGGCCGCGCCGCACACCACCATCTCCTACGGCCATCGCCGGCACACGATCGACTCGGTGATGGACCATTTCGAATACATCGCCGATCTTGTCGGCATCGAGCACGTCGCGTTCGGCCCGGACACGCTGTTCGGTGATCACGTTGCGCTGCACCGGACATTTGCCCATTTGCTGGCCGGCGCGACCACAGCCGCACCTGAACACCCGCTGGTGGACTACGTCGCCGGTCTGGAGAGCCCGGTGGAAAACTTTCCGAACGTCACCGGCTGGCTGGTGCAGCACGGGTACAGCGACGCGGACATCGCGCTGGTGCTCGGCGGCAACGTACTGCGGGCGCTGCAGCACATCTGGCCCTAGTGCAGCCGGCCACGAGCTGCTCGGCTCTGGCATCGCGCGCTGTGCCGGATGATCACTGCTTCAGGCCGTTTCTGCGCCGCGACCCGAATGGCCACATTCGGTGATCACCCCAGGCGTGGCCCAGGCTTCCCTGCACAATCCTGAGTCGCTGATCAACGCGTCAGCCGGCCAGCACGTGCTCGATCCAGGCGGCAGCCCGCAGCAGGCCGGCGTCGTCGCCCCGGCCGGCCGCGATCTGCACCGCCACCGGCAAGCCGTCGGCGGTGGTGCCGATCGGCAGCACGAGCGCCGGTTGCCCGGTGGCGTTGAAGCCGCCGGTGAAGATGCCCTCGATCTCGCCCTCCGGCGTGTCCAGCGGCGGGGTGTCCACCGGCGCGGGATACGGCGTGGCCGGGCCGATCAGCACGTCGGCCCCGTCGAGCAGCGCGGCTGCCGCGGGCAACAGCGCCGTCCGCCGGGCGCGGGCCGCCGCGCGCCGCTCCGGGGTGACGTCTGCGGCAGTGCGCAGCAGGCGGAGTGTGGCCCAGCCGTAGTGGTCCGGGTCGGCGAGCACCCGGTCGCCGTGCACCTCCCACGCCTCCGCCAACAACTCGTCGCCGAAGCACGTCTCCAACTCGGCGAGCGGTTGGCCGTCCCGATCGGCCAGCTCTGCCCCTGCGTCACCCAGCCGGTTGATCGCAGCCAGCGCGAGGCGGCCGAGCTGGGCATCAAGCCGGGGATCGGACAGCTGGTTCGTCAGCAGGCCCAGTCGCAGCGGCCGGGCGGCGCCGGTCAGGTCGTAGCTGCTGCCGGTCAGTACCCCGAGCACAATCGCGGCCGTCGCCACGGAATCCGCCAGCACGCCGACGTGGTCGAAGGTGGGGGACAGCGGGGTGACTCCGTCGGCAGGCACCAGGCCGTGCGTCGGCTTCATCCCGACGATGCCGCAGTACGCGGCCGGAATACGGATGGAGCCGCCGGTGTCGGTGCCCAGCGCTGCCCGGCACACACCCGCGCCGACCAGCGCGGCGCTGCCCCCGCTCGAGCCGCCGGCCGTACGGTCCGGGCGCACCGGGTTGCGGGCCTCGGGGATGTCGTCGTGCGGGGCCCCGGCAGCGTATTCGAGAAGGCTGGACAGGGCGAAGACGTCGGCTCCGGCATGCCGCAGCGCACTGACCACCGGCGCGTCGGCGACCGCTGGGGGGCCGGCCAGATCGTTCGGATTGCCGTTCCCACGCGGACATCCCGCGA
>CAXSEW010000064.1:0-12319 GCA_964236185.1 uncultured Nakamurella sp.
GCCCAACGCCACGGCCACCGTCACCTTCAGCGTGTATGTCAATCAGGTCGCCGACGGCACGGCCCTGGTCAATACCGCGCTGTTCACCAATCGCGACCAGACCACCGGCACCGGCTATTCCGGCGGCAGCAACACCGTCACCAGCACTGTCGTCGTCCCGCCGACGGTGGGCGGCACAGTGGCCGACGGTGAGGTCAGCGCGCCGTACAGCAGCGGATTCACGGTCAGCAACGGCACCGGGCCCTACGTGTGGTCGATCTCGAGCGGGCCATTGCCTGCCGGACTGTCGATCAATACCTCGACCGGTCTGATCACCGGAACACCCACCACCGCCGGCAGCTTCCCGGTCACGGTCCAGGTGACCGACGTGAACAACCGCACCGCGACACGTAATCAGACGATCGCGGTGATTGCCGGTCCGGCGGTGGCATTCACCCCACCCAGCGGTGAGGTCGGCGTCGCCTACACCGCTCAACCCACCGCCACCGGCGGCACCCCGCCCTACACCTGGGCGGTCAGTGCCGGCGCCCTGCCCGCCGGACTGGTGATCAACTCCTCGACCGGGGCGATCACCGGTACGCCCACCACGGCCGGCGCCACCTCCGTCACCGTGCGGGCCACCGATGCCAAAGGGGGAACCGCGGCGCAGGCCCGCACCATCACCATCGTGGCCGCTCCGTCGTTGACCGGAACGCTGTCCGGCGGTGAGGTGACTGCGCCCTACAGCAGCGGGTTCACCGTCAGCGACGGCATCGGCCCGTTCGCCTGGACGATCTCGAGCGGGCCGTTGCCGGCCGGTCTGTCGATCAGTCCATCGACCGGTCTGATCACCGGTACGCCCACCGCCACCGGCAGCTACCCGGTCACCGTCCAGGTCACCGATGCCAACGGCGTCTCCGCGACCCGGACACAAACGATCGCGGTGACCGATGGCCCGGCGGTGGAGTTCGCACCACCCACCGGTGAGGTCGGCGTCGCCTACACCGCGCAACCAACCGCGTCCGGCGGGGCGCCTTCCTACACCTGGGCGGTGAATGGCGGCACCCTACCTGCGGGGCTGTCGATCAACGCCACCACCGGCGCGATCACCGGCACGCCCACGGCCGCCGGCACCAGCAGCGTCACCGTCCAGGCCACCGACAGCAACAACGGAACCGGTAGCCAGGCCCGATCCATCACCATCGTCGCCGCACCGACCTTGACCTTCACGCCGCCGCCCGCCGCCGAACTCGGCGCCGCCTACACCGTCCAGCTGACCAAATCCGGCGGCGTCGGACCGTTCACCTGGACCATCAGCGCCGGCTCGCTGCCCGCGGGCCTGTCACTCGACTCGGGCACCGGGCTGCTGTCCGGCACCCCGACCGCGGTCGGCACCTCCACCTTCACCGTCAAGATCGTCGACGCCAACGGCCAGGCAGACACCAAGCCGGCCACCGTCATCGTGAACAAGACGGCCTCCACGGTCACGGTCACGGCGCCGGCGACCGGACGGTTCGGCACCGCCGTGACCTTGACATCCGTGGTCGGCCCGTCATCGACCGCGGGAACGGTCACGTTCACCGACGTCCCCACCACCGGACCGCAAGCAGGGACCACTGTCACGCTGGGCATCGGGACGGTGTCGAGTGGTACCGCCACCCTGAGCACCACAATGCCCGCGTTCGGCGTCAACACCATCACGGCCACCTACAGCGGCGACGCCACCCATGTCGCCGCGACCTCCACGACCACGCAGGTCGAGGTGTCGGCCTACGCGGGTGAGGTGATCGTCACCGAGTTCCGCACGTCCGGCCCGGGCGGCGCCGGCGACAACTATGTCGAACTGCTCAACACCGGCCCGCCCGTTCCGCTGGCCGGGATGAAGATCAGCGCCGACTCCGGTGCGGTCAGCACCCTGCCGGCCAACGCCGGATTCCTGGGCACCGGCCGCTCCTACCTCGTCACCGGCGCCGGGTTCACCCTCGCCGCGATCGCCACCACCGACTACTCCGTCGCGACGGTGGGCAGCGGCGGCATGAAGGTCACCGCCCCGGATACCGCCCGCACCTCGACAGACGCCGTCGGCCCCGCGACCGGATTCCACACCGGCACGGGGCTGCCGGCGATCACCGGAAACCCCGATTCGCAGTGGGCCTGGGTCCGCACCGAACTCGCCGGCGCCGCCGTCAACAGTTCTAGTAACGCCGCCGACTTCCAGCTCGTGTCCACCGGTTTCGCCCCGGTGGGCGGCGTCCAGCCCACCCTGGGCAGCGCTTCCCCCACCGGCACGGCGGATCCCTACCAGCACAACGCGGCACTGCAGTCGACGCTGTTCGACACGGGTAGGGGCGTGGCGGTAGCACCGAACCGGGTGGTCGTCTCCGGGACACCCCGACATCTGGTCATCCGTAGAACGATCACCAACACCACCAGCCAGCCGATGACCGCAGCGAAGGTACGGGTTTCCGCGCTCAGCGAGCAGTACGGGGCGCTGCAACCCGGCGTCGCCACCCAACCGGCCAGCAAGGTCTGGCTCCGTGCGATCAACCCCGCCGCCGCGACCGAACAGGTCACGCTCGCCAGCGGAGCCACCGTGACAGTGCAGAACCTCAGCGTCGACGCCCCCAACGGCGCCGGTCTCGGTGGCGGCCTGAACAGCACCTTCACCGTCCCGCTCCCCGGCAGCGGGCTCGCCCCCGGCGCGAAGGTCGATGTCGCCTTCACCTTTGCCATCGATACGCCCGGCACCTTCTGGTTCGGCTACGACGTCGACGCGAACTGATCACGCCAGGCAGCGCGAGCGGGCAGCCACCGGTCGCTCGCGCCCGGTGAGTGCACACTCGCACCGCCCCGTCCGAACGCCATCACCCGCACCGCCCGCGTCGGGTGCGACGGGCTCAGCGCAATGGGTATGGCGTCATGGGTGTGGATGCGGTCGAACTCGTCGGCGTGCTCCTGCACGGCGTCGGCGGGAGCGATGAGCAGATCGCGACGGCGATCCACCGTCGACGACATCCACTCGCGGTGCGCCTCCCATGACGATCGCACGGCTCGGTCGATCTCGGGCGCGCCTGCCATCTCGATGGTGGCATTGACCCGACTCTGCACGCCGCCGCGCAGGCGCCCGGCGACATCATCGATTCCGGTTGATCGCTCGAAATGGCGCAGCGCGCGCTCAGGCCCGACGTCCGCAATGCGTCGGCAGCGGCCGTCGCCCAGGTGCTGCACCAGGTCGAACAGCGTCCAATCCGGACGCGTCGGCACCGCCTTTCGACGACGGGACAAGGATTTTCGGTCCGCTCAGCGCTCACCCGCGGGCCGCAGGTGCACGACGTCCCCGGCCGAATAGCGCAGCCGGTCGACGCCGGTGTCCAGCACGAGGGCGCCGTCTGCGTCCACGTCGACCGCCGTCCCCACCACCGCTCCCCCACCGGGCAGCTCCAGCCGGACGTTGGACCCGATGGTGACGCAGGCGTCGAGGTAGGCGGGTCGCAGACCGGCACGGTCGACATCCCCACCCACGGCCCGCCAGTCGGCGAGCAAGCGCCCGAACTCGTCCAGCACGCCCCCCAGCAGGGCGTTGCGATTCACCGGTGCGCCGGCCAGCCACAGTGAGGTGGCGTCGGGCCGTGGTAGTTCGGCCCGGTGGAGCGAGACGTTCAGCCCGGCGCCGACCAGCACCAGATCACCGACCGATTCGGCGAGAACGCCGCCGCACTTGGCACCGTCGACCAGCACGTCGTTGGGCCACTTGAGGCCTGCCCGCACGCCGGCTACCGATTCGAACGCGGACGACACCGCCACGGCCAGCGCCACCCCGGTCCAGGCCCGGCGTGCCGACGGGATGTCGGACACGTCGACCGCGACGGAGAACATCAGGCCGGCGCCGGCGGGGCAGCTCCACTGGCGGCCGGAGCGGCCTCGTCCGGCGGTCTGTTCCTCGGTGACGAGCACCCTTCCGGCCACCGCTGCTGCTCCCGACTCCCGCACCAGCGCGGCCAGGTCGTCGTTCGTCGAACCGGTCGTCGGGACGTGGCGCAGCCGCCAGTCGTCCGGACGCTGCAACGCCGATTCCACCGCGCCCATGTCCATCGGCCGGCGGTCCGGAACGCTCCTGGTCATGACGGCCACAGTAGGGCCGCCGTGCCCGCAGCGGCGCTGACCGCAGGCGCCCCGAGCGGCTAGGGTGAACGGCGCCCTACGGGGCCGTCGATCGAAGGGACGCCCCACCTTGGCAGAGCAGCCGCACGCCGGCGCGGATCTCCACACCACCGCCGGCAAGCTGGCCGATTTCGAGCGCCGGACGGCGGCCGCTGCACAGCCGGGCTCGCCCGCCGCGGTGGAACGGCACCGCGCCCGAGGAAAGAAGACCGCCCGGGAGCGGATCGAAGCGTTGCTGGACGAGGGCTCGTTCGTCGAGTTCGACGCCCTGGCCCGGCACCGCTCGACCAATTTCGGTCTGGCCGGCAACCGACCCACAGGCGACGGCGTGGTGGCCGGGTACGGCCAGGTCGACGGCCGGGACATCTGCGTCTTCTCCCAGGATGTCACCGTGTTCGGCGGGTCGCTGGGCGAGGTCTACGGCGAGAAGATCATCAAGGTCATGGATTTCGCGATGGCCACCGGTCGGCCGATCGTCGGTATCAACGAGGGCGGCGGCGCCCGGATCCAGGAGGGTGTCGTTTCCCTGGGCCTCTACGCCGAGATCTTCAAGCGGAATGTGCACGCTTCGGGGGTGGTGCCCCAGATCTCGCTCATCATGGGCGCCGCGGCCGGCGGTCACGTCTACTCCCCCGCGCTCACCGACTTCGTGGTGATGGTCGACGGTACGTCGCAGATGTTCATCACCGGCCCGGATGTGGTGAAATCCGTGACCGGTGAGGAGGTATCCCTGGAAGACCTCGGTGGCGCCCGCACGCACAACGAGCGCTCCGGAAACGCCCACTACCTCGCCGCCGACGAGGACGACGCCCTGCTGTACGTCCGCGAGCTGCTGTCCTACCTGCCGTCCAACAATCTCTCGATGACGCCACCGGACGCTGACGCCGACGAGATCGGTGTCGGCGACGACGATCTCGCGCTGGATGTGCTGATCCCGGATTCGCCGAACCAGCCGTACGACATGATGGCCGCGATCGCGGCGGTGCTGGACGACGGTCACTTCTTACCGGTGCAGGACCTCTACGCGCCGAACATCATCACCGGGTTCGGCCGGGTCGGCGGCGCCAGCGTGGGCATCGTGGCCAACCAGCCGTTACACCTGGCCGGGACGCTGGACATCAAGGCATCGGAGAAGGCGGCGCGGTTCGTCCGGACCTGCGACGCCTTCAACGTGCCGGTACTGACCTTCGTCGACGTCCCCGGGTTCCTGCCCGGCACCGACCAGGAGTGGAACGGCATCATCAGACGCGGCGCCAAGCTGATCTACGCCTATGCCGAGGCCACTGTCCCGCTCATCACGGTCATCACCCGCAAGGCGTACGGCGGGGCATACGACGTGATGGGGTCCAAGCACCTCGGCGCCGATGTCAACCTGGCCTGGCCGACGGCCCAGATCGCCGTGGTCGGCGCGGCCGGCGCGGTGAACATCCTCTATCGCAAAGATCTTGCCGCGGCGGCGGAACGCGGCGAGGACGTCGAAGCCGTGCGGAAGGGCCTGCAGACCGATTACGAGGACGCCCTGGTGAACCCGTACGTGGCGGCCGAGCGTGGCTACGTCGACGCGGTCATCGCGCCCCGGGACACCCGGTCGGCGATCACCAGTGCACTGCTGGTGCTCCGCGACAAGCGGCGCACCCTCCCGCCGCGCAAGCACGGGAACATCCCGTTGTGACCACCCCGGCCGGCGCCGGGCGGCACCAGGCGGATGCCACCGCCGCGCGGCGTCATGCGGATGCGACCGCCGACGAGGACACCGCTGCCGTGCTGGTCGTCCTCGCCGCACTGGCAGCGGCCCGGCCGGTCGAGCCGAGAACCGTTGCGCCGCGGTCGGTGTGGGGTCGTCCGCCGGGTGCTTGGGCGGCCGGAGCGGACGCCTGGTGGGCGTCGGGGCTGCCGCGATGACCGCCGGTCCGGCCGGCCCGCCGACCACCGTGCTGGCCTCCGCGTCCCCCGCCCGGCTCGCTGTGCTCCGGGCGGCGGGCATCGATCCGGTGGTGTTCGTCTCCGGCGTCGACGAACCGGCGGTGGAGGCGGCCAACGCCGCAGCGGGGCCGGCCGGCGTGGTCACAGCGCTGGCCCGGGCCAAGGCCGAAGCGGTGCTCCCGGCGGTCGCAGCCGCACATCCCGACGCCGTCGTTCTCGGTTGCGATTCCATGCTGCTGATGAACGGCCGACTCCGCGGCAAACCGGCCGACGCGGCGCAGGTCCGGCGGGAATGGGCCGAGATGGCCGGCCGCACCGGCGAGCTGCTGACCGGGCACGCGGTGGTGGTTCTCCGCGGTGGGCAGGCGGTCGCCCGGGCCGCCGACCACCGCAGCACCACGATCCGGTTCGGTTCGCCGTCACCGGCGGAGATCGACGCCTACCTGGCCACCGGCGAACCGCTGCTGGTCGCGGGTGGGCTGACCATCGACGGTTACGGCGGCTGGTTCGTCGAAGGAGTGGACGGCGACTCGTCCAGCGTCATCGGCATCTCGCTGCCACTGACCCGGCAGCTGCTCGCCGCGGTCGGCATCCCCGTCGTCGACCTGTGGCGGCCCGCCGCCCGGCAGTAGGCCCAGGAAGAAGGTGCCTGAGGCCGAACCGATCCGCCGGCCCCGGTGACGGTTAGGATCTCCGCCATGGTCGACACCGAACCACCCGCGTCGACCGGCGCCGTGCCCGATCCCTCAGCCGCCCTGCGCGTCGGCGACACGGAACGCAACGCAGCTGTCAACGCTCTGGGTGAGCACATGAGCACCGGCCGGCTCGATCTCGACGAATTCGGCACGCGGAGTGCGAAGGCTTCCGGCGCCCGGACGGTCGGCGAGCTGCGCGAGCTGTTCAGTGACCTGCCGGCGCCGTATCCGCCGCTGCCGACGGCTGCCAACCCGACCCTGCGCAGGCAACCCAGCCTCGGGCAGCTACCGTCCCGCACCGGGTCGCTGCCGCCGGCGCCCGGAACGGTCCAGTCGTTCACGGTCGCGTCGCCGGCACGGGTCGACGACCGTAATAAGGCGCAGAAGCTGGTGGCCGCCGCAGCCGGTGCGGCCGGCATCCTCGCCGTCATCCTGTTCTTCGCCACCGGCGCCTGGTGGTGGTTCCTGCTGATTCCGCTGATCTCCTCGGTGGCCGGCGGCGTCTGGGGCGACAGCTGGAAGCGGCCGGACCGACGCGGCTGACCACCGTCAGCCGGTCGGCAGCGTCAGAGCCAGGACGGCGGTTCACCACCAACCGAGCAGCGAGCTGATCAGCAGTCCGATCACGGTCACCGTCACCACGCCGACGTAGCGCACCGCAGTCGGCAGCAGCGCGGGCCACTGCACATTGGCGCGCAGCGGCACGGCGACACAGAGCGCGGCCAACTGGTGCACCAGCGGCAGCAGCACCGTCAGCGCGACGAGCGAGCCATCGAGCTCGGGCTTCCCGGGAGATACCCGCAGGCACAGCGCGCCGATCAGCAGCACCACCGCAGCGGCCGATCCGGGCCGGGCGACGAGCCACAGGAACAACCCGGCCATCACCACCACCTCCAGACCCTCCTGGCCGCTGCCCTGGCCCGGAACCCAGACCACCAGCAGCGTCGCCAAGGTCGCCGCAGCCAGGCCGATCCGCAGCCAGCTGCCACCGCCAGGGATGGTGGTGACGGCCCGGCTCACCGCCGGTGCCTGCGCAGCTTCATCAACGCCGACAGGTCGGTCCCGATGTGCCCGCCGTCCCATTCCAGAACCGGAATCCCCTTCGCGCGCAACGCATCCAACCGGATCTCCCGCTCGGCCAGCAACAGCTGCACCTCCTTGATCGCGTACGGGTGGCGGTCGGCCAACGCCGTACTGCGTAGCTGCGTCGACGGCAGCACGTCGATGACGATGACCTGGTGACCGCGACCGGCAGCGTCCAGGCCGGCCTGCAGGGCCACGTCGTCGATCAGCGGCGAGAAGAAGACCACCACCGCCGACGACGAGAGCCCCCACAGCTCCGGCTTCGGCATCCACCGCATCCTGGTTGCGCTGATCTGGGCCAACTGGTGCCGGACGCGCTGCAGGTGCCGGGCGCCGCTACCCATCCGGACATGCCGGCGGATGTTCGACAGGTCCAGCACCCCGACCCGGTCACCGGCCTTGACCTGAGCCGCGGTCACCGCGGCGGCCGCCGCGACGGTCAGGTCGATGCTCGACCGCGGCCGGGCCGGATCAGGCCCGTCGGTCGGACGGGCGATGCGCACCAGCCCGGACACCAGTCGCTGCAACCGTTCCACCCGCCGGGCGGTGGTCAACCGGTAGCGGTACCAGTCGCTGACCGGCGGCCGGGCCTTGGGCACGATCTCGTGCCGGGTGTCCAGGCAGAGGACGAATTCGGTGTCGGCGTCGCTCTGGGTCCGGCGGACGAACAGCTTCTGGTGCCGGGCGTAGGCCCGCCAGTGGATGCTGCGCAGCCGGTCGCCGGGCACGAACTCGCGCAGGTCGACCAGGTCGCCGCCCTGACCTGGGCGGCGGCTGCGGTGCTCGCCGGCCCAGCCGCCCAGAATCGGCGGCAACTCGAACCCGTCCACCTTTTCGACCGCGGGCGGGACGGCGATCCGCAGCTCCGCGCCGGGCACCGGCCCCGCGATGTACAGCGCGTCCGGACCGGCTGCCACCAGGTCCGGCCGGGCCAGCAGCATGTCACCCCAGGGAGCAGCCTTGGTGACCACCTGGGCCACGGCCCCGGCACCGCCGGGAACGGTGGTGACCTCGCCCCCGGCGTTGCCGGCGGCATCCGGCGTGCGGACCGACACCAACTGCACCCGGTCCACGTCGTCCACCCTGATGGTCAGGACAACCGGACGGTCCCCCAACACGCCGCCGGCAGCGGCGGCCGTCGCAATCGGCGTCGAGGAGCCGGCCGGCCGGCCGGCCGACAGCGCCAGTACCAGGCCGAGTGCGATCGGGATGCCGAGCACGGCCACGTCCGGGCGGCCGAACACGATCGCGGACCCGAGGGCCAGCGCGGCGAAACCGACAGCCCGGTACAGGGCGGCGGTGGGCCGCCACCAGGAACCGCCGGGCGGACCTGCGGCCGTCACCGCGGCCGCCCCTCGTACACGTTCTGCACAGCCGGCCTCAGCGGAGGATCGACCGCAGGGTGGGCGGCGTCGGCACTGCAGCCAGCAGTTGGCGGACGACGTCCTCACCGGAGACCGACTCGGCATTGGCCTGCAGCGTCAGCACCAGCCGGTGACCCAGCGCCGCGATCGCGACCGCCTTGACGTCTTCGGGCAGGACGAACCCGCGGCCGTCCAGCACCGCCCACGCCCGGGCCAGCAGCAACAGCGCCTGGGTCCCGCGGGGCGAGACGCCGGACTCGACCGACGAGTGCCGGCGGCTGGCGGTGGACAGGTCGACGCAGTAGCCGATGATGTCCGGGTCCACCGCGACCTGTTCCACGCCGGCCTGCAGCCGCAGCAGCTGGGCCGGGTCGGTGACCTGCGCGACGGCCTGGTCGCCGGCCGCCCGTAGCACCCGGCGCCGCAGCATCTCCGCCTCCGCCTGCGGCGGCGGGTAACCCAGCCGGGTCCGGATCAGGAAACGGTCCAGCTGCGCCTCCGGCAGCGGGTAGGTGCCCTCGTACTCGATCTGGTTGGCGGTGGCGATGACGTGGAAGGGCCGCGGCAGCAGGTGCGTGTGGCCCTCCACGCTGACCTGGCTCTCCTGCATGGCCTCCAGCAGGGCGGACTGGGTCTTCGGCGGAGTCCGGTTGATCTCGTCCGCCAGCAGCAGGCCGGCGAACACCGGGCCGGGCTGGAACCGGAACTCGGCCTTGCCGGGGTGGTAGAGATACGAGCCGGTGATGTCCGAGGGCAGCAGGTCCGGGGTGAACTGCAGCCGACGGAACTCCAGACCCAGTGCGCCGGCGAGGCTCCGGGCGAGCAGCGTCTTGCCCAATCCGGGGTTGTCCTCGAACAGGACGTGGCCGCCGGCCAGGATGGCGGCCAGGGCCAGCCGCAGCGGATAGCCGTTGCCGACCACCGCGGTGCCCACCGCATCGGCGATACGCTGTGCGGTGGCAGCGATCTCGGCCGGGGAGGCCGGAGCACCGGCGGCTGGCGACAAGGCAGGGAGACCTGGACCGGCCGACTGGTCCGGCGGGGTCCGGGCAGGGAAGGCAGCGGTCACGGCGGCCCTTTCGTGAGGGACACCTCAGGGGTGCCGGGTGAGGTGTACGGGGTCAGCGGTGCAGCGGGCACCCGTTGCCCACTGAGCGCGATCAACCGGTCGACCATCTCCGCGAGCTGGCCCGTCGTCGGGTCCATCGGTCGCGTTCGCTCGTCGCGCGCCGGCGGGTAGAGCAGGTCATGGGTGGTCGGACCGAGCAGGGCCACCGCGGCCGCCGACCCGGGTACCAGTCGGCGTCTGGCCAGCAGCGCGGACGCCAATGCCTGCAGCCGGGACTGCAGATGCGGGCCGAGTCCCGGGTTCCGGTCACCCAGCGCGTCGAAGCCGTTGAGCCGCCAGCGCTGGATGCCGGCCACCCGGTCACGGCCCGGCGGCGGATCGGGCCATTCCGGGGCAGCCGTTTCCAACGCCCGGAGCAGGACGAATCCGGCCAGGCCGACCACCAATGCCAACCCCAGAGCGCGGATCAGCGGTGCACCGACGCCGTAGACGACCAGTCCGAACACCACACCGATGCCCACGGCCGCCCAGAGATGGTTGCTCACCGGTGTCCGGGGCGATCCGTACCGAGGTGGCAGTCCGCCGCCAGGGGCGCCGGCCCAGGTCACCGAGCTGCCCAGCTGCCGGCGAGGGCAGCCGTCAGCACATCGGCGGCGGCCCGGGCACGGACCGCGGTATCCGGCGCCAACCGGACGTGGTCGAACCGGGCCCGCTGGTAGAGACCCAGCAATTCCGATGCCGCCCGCCGGTCCAGCGATCGGCCGTCCTGCAGCCGCTCGAGGAATTCGGTGGGCGTCTGCTCCCGGTGCCGGCCCAGACCCATGACGGCGGCCCGGTGCTCCAACTCGTCCCAGCAGGCGATGACGTAGTCCGCCGCCTCCCGCGCGTCGAACGGCCGGTCCGGGTCGGGAAGGACGGGCGTCGGGACGGCCGGCGGCCCGCTGGGTTCCGCGCGCCGGGCCCGCTCGGGCACCGGCCCGCGGTTGCGCAGCATGGACACCACGACCAGCAGCAACAGCACCAGCAGTACAGCGCCCAACAGGTAGAGCGCGATGGTCGGGTTCCAGGAACCGCCGGGCGCGGCGGGCGGCGCGAAGGTCGGCAGCGTCACGGGCGGCAGTGAGCGAGTGTCGGTCACGGTCGGCAGGTCGGGCATTGTGGATCTCGTCTGCGGCCGTCCCGTCCACGGACCGACCGCACCCGCCCAGACGGCCGCCCCGATCAGCAGCAGCCCCGATCCGGCCAGCAGGCCGGCGCGTACGGCCGGCGTCGGAGCGGGCCATCGGCCGCCGGTCTTCGGCGGTATACCGGTCATCGGCCACCCCGGTTCATCTGCAACTGTCCTTCCCCACCAGCGCCGGCCGCGCCACCGACGGCCGCCGGCCCCAGTCGTCGGCCAGCGACACGGCCGCGCGCCAGTCGGCCAACTCCCGATCCCGACGGCTGGGCTCTATTGTCGGCCGCCACTCCCCGGCGCGCTGCCAGTTGCGCCGCAGAACCTGCCGATCAGGCCAGTATCCGACGGCCAGCCCGGCGGCGTAGGCGGCACCCAGGGCGACCGTTTCGGCCATCATCGGCCGCACCACCGGGATGTCCAGCACGTCCGAGACGAGCTGCATCAGCAGGTTGTTGGTGGTCATTCCGCCGTCCACCGACAGGTTGCGCGCCGGGACGCCGGCATCGGCGTTGATCGCATCCATCACGTCGCGGGTCTGCCAGGCCGTCGACTCCAGCACTGCCCTGGCGATGTGCGCCTTGGTGACGAACGCGGTCAACCCGACCAGCACGCCTTGCGCAGACGGGTTCCAGTGCGGCGCGAACAGGCCCGAGAACGCCGGCACCACATAGCAACCGCCGTTGTCCGGCACGGTCGAGGCCAGTGTCTCGACCTCCGCCGCGGTGCGGATCAGGCCCAGGCTGTCCCGGCACCACTGCACCAGGCCGCCGGCCATGGCCACCGATCCTTCGAGGGCGTAGACGGCCGGCTCGTCGCCGACCTTGTGCGCCACGGTGGTGATCAGGCCGTGGGAGGACCGCACCGGGGT
>CAXSEW010000065.1:0-12236 GCA_964236185.1 uncultured Nakamurella sp.
GTCATGGACACAATTGTGGCGCAAAGGCCCTTCGATGTCCAGCAAGTCGGACGCGAGGAGCCGCCTGCAGAAGTCCGTAGGCCGAACGGCTTTCGAACCGGGCAGGAGGGCGGTGCTCAGCGTCCTCGCGTGCATAGGTTTGACTAGCCCGGTGCATCTGGAGCAGTTCGCGGTCATCGTTGACGACTATGACGACGCGATTCGATTTTTCGTCGACGTTCTGGGGTTCGAGCTTGTCGAGGATTCACCTTCCTCGACCAACGACGGGCGGCAGAAGCGCTGGGTTGTCGTAAGGCCGCCGGGTGCGACAACCGCTCTGCTTCTGGCTCAGGCCGACGGGGAGCATCAACGGGGCGCGTTCGGCCGTCAGTTCGCTGGACGCGTTGGGTTGTTTCTACGGGTGGACAACTTCGATAGCGCCGTCAAGCGCATGCGTGCGGCCGGCGTGGAATTCGTTGGCGAGCCACGAGAGGAGCCGTACGGGTGGGTTGTTGTCTTCATCGACATCGCCGGAAACCGGTGGGACCTGCTCGGGCCAAAACCGTCTCACTGACCGATCGGTGACCGGCGACATGCGTGTGCAGTGGGCAACCGGTTTGCTTAGCCAAGGTCCAGGTCGAAGGCATCGGTGACGGCGCGAGCCAGAGCGGGTTCCTGATCGTCGAACAGCAGCCCTATGGTGTCGCCGACGGCGCTCCGGCGCACAGTTGCGATGTTGTCGCAACTGACGACACTGTCGTGGTCGAGCCCGTTTCGTGGGCCAACCGGGACCTCGCTGGTAATGCCGCGAATCGTGCTGGTGATCGGCGCAACCGTCACCCATTCCAACAGGTGAAGCTTCGATTGCCGAGTCAAGACCAGTGCAGGCCGAGGTTTGTCAAGTTGGACCGATGCGATCGTGCGCATCAGTCCAACGCAGGGGGCGGCAAATCGAGCAGGCCGTCGAGGTCGGGGTAGATAGCCTCACCGCGGCGGGCAAGGTCGATCAGAGTGGCCTCCTCACCTCGGTAGCGCTGATCTCGCTGCAGCCGGGCGATCCCGCGCCGGACAGCCTCGGAGCGATTGGCGGCGCGGCCCTCGACGACCTCGATATCGAGGGCGGCGAGCTCGCCGTCGTCGAGGCGGATGGCGATCTGGGTGGTCATGCACCAATACTACCGGCCACGTCAACCAGTTGGTATGCAGCCAAACCGGGGTGCTCCGCATGAGGATCCCACTGCGGACACTCGTACTGGTGTCAGTTCGACAGCGGGGTCGTAGGCCCGGTCGCCGTGGAGAATACGAACGTGACT
The DNA here is from genome assembly GCA_964236185.1 of uncultured Nakamurella sp. GTDB lineage: Bacteria > Actinomycetota > Actinomycetes > Mycobacteriales > Nakamurellaceae > Nakamurella. The sequence goes on from CAXSEW010000065.1 coordinate 1,293, forward strand.
GACGAGCCGGCACATCTGCACCGCGAAACGCGCGCAGGTGATGTCACGCTCGCGTCCTACGAAGCTGGCGCCGACGACTACCTTCAGCAGTCGCCACCTCCGGACCCACAGGCGCGGGCCTACCTCAATGAACTCGCCACGATCGTGGGTAACGGAACTGTGCTTGAACTCGGTAGTGGACCAGGATGGGACGCCGCGCACCTGGAGAGCAAAGGCCCGAGGGTCATCCGGACCGACGCGGTGCACGCGTTGGTCAACTTGCTTCGCGCCGCCGGCCATCCGGCCAGACTGCTCGACGTCCGGATGGACGATTTCGGCGGCCCGTACGACGCGGTGATGGCCAACGCGGTGCTGCTGCACCTGTCCCGCGAGCAGTTCGTCGACGTGTTGGGTCGCTCCCGTCGCGCGGTCGCTGACCACGGCCTGCTGGCATTCACCCTGAAAGAGGGCGACGGCCAGCGGTGGAGCCACGCGAAGCTCGGACTACCCCGTCATTTCACCTACTGGCGGGAAACGGATCTCCGCGATGCGCTTGAGGCCAACGGCTGGCAGGCGCTATCGCTTGAGCACGTCGTCGGCCGCATCGAGCCGTGGCTGTTCGTAGTTGCTCGGGCCGTCGATACCCCCGCTGGATTTACCCGCTGACCGATCGGGCTATCGGTCGGCTTGATTAGCGGGGGCGGCACCGTCTTTGCCACGGTCGGCGCGCCGAGCCAGGCGTACCAGTTCCGGGAGCGCGTCTTGATCCTTGAGTCGGTTTGCGGCCGCTTTGCTCGTCATCACGTCCTGTAGCGAGGCCACCCGAATCGTCAAACCGTCCACGACGAACTCACCTGCCCGGCCGATCAGGTCGGCTTAGCCGCCAGGGATCCCGGCTGGTGAAAACGTCAGATCAAGGTCACCAAACCTGGTGCGCAGGTTCAGCATCTTCATTCCCTGCAGCGCTTCCGCGCTGGTGTCGAACGGCAGTCCGTCGGGCATCTCGTCGACCCGGATGCCTGCATTCAGTTCGCGCAGCGCGGCCACCAGTTGCGTCAGGTTCTCCGTAGTCGTAGCCGGCGCGACGTCGATGTCCTTGGTCGGCCGCACCGCGCCATGCACATTCGCCGCGTATCCGCCCACCACCACATACTCGACGAGGTGGTGATCCAGCGCCGCGAGCAGGGCGCGGGGATTGAAGGCTGGGCCGGTCACCGCTCTTGACCAGCCTTCAACGCATCGAGGAACTCATCCTGCTCCTGCGTTCGGGCTTCCTGCTCAACTGGCGACAGTCGCGCCTCGGTCGCATCCAGCACATCATCGTGAGCGTCATAGGGCTCCAACGCGATACGCGGTTCCAAATCCACCCCAGCCAGGATGCGGACCAACAGCGGCAGCGAGGGCTGCTGAGCACCCGATTCGATGCGCGCCACCGTTGATTGCGGGACGCCGGCCGCCTCCGCCAACGTCCGCTGCGTCAGACCCTTCTCAGCCCGCGCCCGCCGCAGCAGGTTTCCTGCCAGCCGATCCACGTACCGCGCAGTCGTCGGGCCCAATGTCGCCATGGCTCCATGATAGCGGATTACGTATCAACGCCGCTTCGATCGCCCGTTCAGGATCTTCCAGCGGGACACACAGACCGACCTGCTCCTGACTTGTGTCGTCGTTCACGGACTCGGCATACCGGGTGATGAGTACGCTCGGCGACCATGAGTAAGTAATGCTTGTTCTGCGGCATCGTGGCCGGCACCGTTCCGTGCGTAATGGTCGCCGAGGACGACAACACCTTCGCCTTTCATGGACATCGACCCCGGCTCCGACGGGCACCTGCTGGTCGTCCCCAAACGCCACAGCACCGACCTACTCGACATCCCAGCCCACGACCTCACCGCAACCACCCTCGCCGCCCAACGAATCACGAAGGCGGCAGTCACAGAGTTCGGTGCCGACGGCGTGAACCTGCTCAACTGCTCCGGCGCGGGCGCCTGGCGGACCGTGTTCCACTTCCACCCGCACCTCATCCGGCGGTACGCCGACAAGACCAGGGACCGGCTCACACTGCCGTACAAACCCGGCATGCCTGCAGACACAGACACCATCACTGCCCTCGGCCACCGGCTCGCCGCTGCCCTGACGACGAATGGCCGCTCCCAAAACTAATTCCAGGGCAAGCTGTCATCTGAGCTGCAAGGCCGACTGAATCTGAATCAGTCCGCAAGCGATCGTGTTCCGGTCACGGTAGGCGATCCCATCCTGCTCACCAGTGACCATCTGAAGCGAGACGCAGATCCGACCGGGCTGGCCTCAGACGGAGCCGATGATCGTGATGTCGTCCGGAGATGGGTCCATTCTCAATCTCATTTGGCCTTCCGATCGGACGTCAAGCGATCACTCAGGCGGGCTAGCTCTTCCTTTGAAACGCCATTGGTCAGGAGGAAGTCGGGTAGATCGAGTGACCCGATCGTCGAGCGCGATGACCGTTCGATGGTGGTGCCGTAGTCGGCCAGCACTTTCCTCACCTTGGCCAGTTGATTGCCTGCGCCGATCTTCGCGTACCGTTGCTCCATTCGTTCGTAGCTCAGCAGATAGTCGGCAATGATCTAGAACCGGAAACATCACGTGTACCTGACCCACAGGCAGCTGCAGGACCTGGCTCTGGCTGCGGGGAAGTACAGCGCCGTGGTGTTGACCCTGGGGTACTGCGGCTTGCGGTGGGGAGAGATGGCGGCCGTGCGTGTCCAGGACTTGAATCTTCTGCGCCGGCGATTGACCGTGGCCCAGAACGCGGTCGGGCTCAACGGGTACGTCGCGGTCGGCACCCCGAAGTCGCATCACCAGCGGACCGTTCCGATACCGGCGGTCCTGGTCGACCTCTTGGCGTGGAGATGCGAGGGCAAAGACCGGGACGCGCTGGTGTTCGCGGCACCGATGGGCGGGTACATGCGGTAGCCGAACGGCACCCGCGGATGGTTCGAAGCTGCCTGGCGTAACGCTGGCGTTCCCAGGGTGACACCCCACGATCTGAGGCACACCGCGGCGTCCCTGGCGGTATCGGCAGGGGCGAACGTGAAGGCTGTCCAGCGGATGCTAGGCCGCGCATCTGCAGCGATGACGCTCGACGTTGACGCCGACCTGTTCGAGAACGATCTAGAAGCTGTCGGCGTAGCCCTGGACCGGGCCGCAAATTTCGCTGCCGACGGACTGCGGACGCTGGGATGAGTTTGGCTGAGCATCGACCCTGTTTTCACAGCTCACGTGGGGTATCGCGGATGTGGGGCCGAAGGGAGTCGAACCCTCACTGGCACGGACCTAAACCGTGTGCCTCTGCCAATTGGGCTACGGCCCCATCGCCGCGAGCCGCGGCGCCCATCACCCTACCTGCGGCGCAGGGTCGGCACGGGTGACCGCTCCAGCGCCACCTGTGCAGGCGGGTGCGCTCAGGCTTCAACGCCGATCTCGCGCAGCACCCGGGACACGTGCCCGGTCGCCTTCACGTTGCGCCAGGCCTTCTCGATCCTGCCATCCGGCCCGATGACGAATGTCGAACGGATTACGCCGGTGACGGTGCGCCCATAGTTCTGCTTCTCCCCGTAGGCGCCGTAGGCGGTCAACGTGCTGCGGTCCGGATCGCTGAGCAGCACCACGTCCAGCCCGCTTTTCTCGGTGAACGCGGCCAGCTTGCTCGGCTGGTCGGGTGAAACCCCCAACACCGTGTAGCCGGCAGTGTCCAGTTCGGACTTCACGGCACTGAAATCACACGCCTCGGTCGTGCAGCCCGGCGTCATCGCCGCCGGGTAGAAGTACAGGATGACCCGTTGCCCGGCGAAGTCGCCCAGCCGTACCTGCTCGCCGTTGGCATCGAGCAGGGCGAAGTCCGGAGCGCTGTCGCCCACGTCGGGGAGGTTGGTGGTCATGCCGCTAGGGTAATCAGCTGTAGGCCGCATTCCGAGCGGCCGTGCAACCAGGGAGGCCCCGTGGCCCGCGACGCGGACACCATTCAGGCAGAGATCGAGCGCGCCCGCGACGCGCTGGCGCTGACCATCGATGAACTGACCACCCGGGGAAATCCGAAGCGGATCGTCGAACAGGGCAAGCAGACACTGCGCGACAAGCTGGCTGACCCGAAGATCCGGTACGCCCTCATCAGTGCAGGTGCCTTCATCGGGCTGGTCATCGTCCGTCGGCTCTTCCGCTAGTCCGGCAAAGATCGCCCGCGCCGCCGACCGGCGCATCGCCACTTTTCACTTCGAGAACACGCAAGCGCTCGACTGGACGATCAGGTCGAGCGACTGGCTGAAGTCCGCCTCTGATCACCACCACAACGTCGGCTGGTGGTCGGGATCGGCGCGTCCGTCGTATGGATCCTGGAGGTAGGACGCCATGGCAGAAGTGCGGGTGGTGGGCGCCGCCGTCCTCGCTGCCATGAGCCCGCCGAGTGCTGGTGTGCCTAGCGTGGGCGTGACGGGCCCGGCTGGTGTGGTGAAATCTCCGGTGCTGATCGATGCCGAGCTGGCTTTCTCGCCGGACTCCGGCCGGGTCACCTACGTCGGCCCCCGCCGCGGGCCGGCCGGACCGAGCGACATCGACGGGTCTGGTCGGCTGGTCATTCCGGGTCTGGTCAACGCGCACACCCATTCCGCCATGACCCTGCTGCGCGGCTACTCCGACGATGTGCCACTGCAGACCTGGCTGGAACACGTCCGGGCGTTCGAGGTCCGACTCACGGCCGCCGACATCCACGCCGGGCTGCGGCTGGCGCTCGCGGAGATGATGCGTTGCGGCACTGTAGGTTTCATCGACATGTTCCAGTGGGACAGCGAACTGCTCGGCATCGTCGCAGCGGCCGGAATGCGGGTATCAGCGGCTCCGGCCGTTTTCGGGTACGACGCGGTCGCCTTCCCCGCCGCAGATCCGACGCCCGGCGGTGCCATGCTCGACCGCACGGCGCTGCTGGCCGCCGAGTTCGCTGGCGATCCGCGCGTGCACCTGGCGTACGGCTTGCACGCGCCCTACACCTGCCCGCCGGAGATGATCAGCGACGTCGCCCGTCGCGCCGCCAGCGACCACCTCGGGGTGCACATCCACCTGTCCGAGACCCGTCACGAGGTCGCGCAATCGCTGCGCCGGCACGGTGTGACGCCGATCCGGCAGGTAGCGGATCTGGGTCTGCTCGCCGGCCGGGTGCATGTCGCCCACGCCGTTCACCCGCGGGAGGGGGACGTCGAGCTGCTCGCCCGGCCGGGCGTCACCGTGTCATACAACCCGGTGTCGAATCTGAAACTCGGCGCCGGGATCGCGCCGGTGCGCAGCTACCTCGACGGTGGGGTGCAGCTCGGCTTGGGGACCGATTCGGTGGCGTCGAACAACACCCTGGATCTGTTCGAGGAGATCAAGACCGGTGCCCTGGTACAGCGCGGGCTCGCGGCCGCTCCCGGCGTGCTCTCCGGATCAGACCTGCTGCGGATGGCCACCCAGGGCGGCGCCCGGGCGCTCGACCCGGAGCTGTCCGGGACCCTGACTGTCGGCGAGGTGGCCGACTTCGTGCTGCTCGACGTCACCGGTACCTCGGCCGTCCCGTTCACCAACGCGGCATCGTTCCTCGTCTACGCAGCCCGGGGCACCGACGTCACGGACGTCTTCATCGGCGGCCGGCAGGTGGTGGCGCAGGGCCGAGTCATGGTGCTGGACGAGGATGCCGCTCGAGCCGAGGTCGCCGAGCGCGCGGCTCGGATCCTGGGTGAGCTCGGCGGCTGAGCCGCTCTGCCAACACCGTCGACGCGCACCGAGTCCGCCGCCGGCAATTAATCCTGCAGGCCGTCCCAGGACCACCGCGGCATCGGCAGACCGGCCGGAACCGTCGCGCGGTCACCCGGGTACCGCACCACCTCGTCGACCGCCCACTGCAGGTAATCGCGGAGCGCCTGCCGGAAATCGGCGTCGGCAGGGAGGCAGGCGTCATCCGCCGCCGCGACGAAGCAGTCCACGAAACGTCGCCCCAGGTCGGTCATGTCGCCGTTGCCGGCGTGCATCCGCAGCATCGCGGATTGGTCGGCGTAGACATCGGAGAACGTCGTCGGTCCGCCCATCACCTCGGCCAGGTAGGCGGCAAGACGCTCGATGTGGTCCGGGTCCAGATCAGCATGGGAGAAGGGATGGTTGAGTTCTGGATCAGCCAGGCAGCGTGCATGGTGCGCCCGGGTCAGAGCCAGGAACGCCGGCCCTCCGCCGGCGAAGTCGTACAGCGAGGGCCGCGCGGTCGGCCAGGGTGCCTGTCGTCGAGCAGCCATCCTGGCAGCGTAGGCCGCTGTCGGGGATCGACAGTCAGGAGAGTGCTGACGCGTCCTCCGGCACCGTCTCGCCGTCTCCGGCCAGCGGGCGGACGATGACGACGTCGCACGGCGCCCGCTTGGCGATCTCTGTCGCGACGGTACCGAGCAGGCGATCGGCGACCGATCGGTCCTGTCGCGCTCCGATCACGATCACGTCGGCGTTGCGGTCGCTGGCGACCGTGAGGAGAGCGCGAGCGGGTTCGCCGTCGACGAGCAATGCAGCCTTGATCGTCGCCCCATGCCCGGTCGCCACCGCGACTGCGTCGGCGATGGCGTTGCTGGCAGCGCTCCGGCCGAGTACTTGACCCGAGCGCGGGTCGCCGCAGAGAGTAGCGACGTTCTTGGCATCGACCCGCCGCGACATCTCGGCATACGCACAGACGATGACCAGATCCGCATCCTCTCGCTGGGCGAGCCAGGCCGCCCTGGCAACGGTGGGGTTGGCGAGCTCCGAACCGTCGGTACCGACGACAACCAGGCGGTAATCGGTCATCTCGGTCATGTCCGTCATGAGGTTGCTCCGCGACGATCACTGCCGGCCGCTGTCGGCATTGCCTTGACCGCATCGACGTCGCGGACGATGGGCGGCTCCTTGATCCACATCATCGCCGCCGCCGCACAGGCGAGCAGGATGCCGGCGAACATGATGGCGTTGGTCGGGTTGCCGCCGAGGACGTGTTCGTAGACCCACCCGAAGGACACCGACTGGATGAGCATCGGCACGACGATCATCATGTTGATGATGCCCATGTAGACCCCGTAGCGGGTGGACGGAATCATCCGGACCGCCATGATGTACGGAACGCCCATGATCGAGGCCCAGGCGATGCCGAGGCCGATGATCGGGATGAACTCCAGGTACTTGTTGGGCAGGTGCGGGAAGATCACCAGGCCGACCGCGGCCAGGATCAGACAGCCGGAGTGCACCAGCTTGGCTCCACGTCGGCGGGCGACGGCCACCAGTGCGAATGCGATGGAGAAGGTGACGATGTTGTACCAGCCGTTGATCAGGCCGGTCCAGCCGACGGCCTCCTGGTAGGGCTTGGAGTTCGGGTCGGTGGTGTTGAAAGCCGACTTGGCGATGGACAGGGTGACGAATTGCCAATAGCAGACCATTCCATACCACTGGAAAAGATAGACCAGGGCCAGCTTCCGCAATTCCACCGGCATCTCGACGATGGCTTCTCTGATTTCCTTGAGCATTCCGGTCTTCTTGGTCTTCAGCTCGACCAATTCCTCCGGCGTCGGCGGAATTTCCGGCGTGGACAGGACCGACACCAGGACCGAACCGATCGAGCAGACCGCGCCCAGCATGAACGATGCGAGCACCCAATACGGGATGCCTGCGGCTGTGCCGCCGGTGATGAACTTCTGGAAGACGAAGAGAGAGATGTTTGCCAGCGTGATGCCGAAGCCGGTGAAGAAGCTCTGCGCCAGGAAACCCTTGGCCAGCTGTGAGGGCGGCAGCTTGTCGGCGATGAAAGCGCGGTAGGGCTCCATCGCGGTGTTGTTGCTGGCGTCGAGCAACCACAGCAGCAGCACGGCCATCCACACCGCAGCGACGAACGGGAACAGGAACAGGCAGATTGCGCAGCCGAGGGCGCCGATGAGGAAGAAGGGCTTGCGCCGGCCCCACCGAGGACTCCAGGTCCGGTCCGACAGCGCGCCGATGAGCGGCTGGATGAGCAGGCCGGTAATTGGGCCGGCCAGGTTGAGAATCGGCAGCTCGCCCGGATCTGCGTGCAGGAACGTGAAAATCGGGTTGACGGCGGTCTGCTGCATCCCGAAGCTGTATTGAATACCGAAGAACCCGAAATTCATCAGCAGAATCTGCTGCATGTTCATCAGCGGCTTCTGCCGCACCACTGCCGTGCGCGGCGTTTTCGGCTGGACGTCCTGACTCATCGCGTCTCTCCCGTTCTTGGTTCCCCGGCAAGATGTGCCGCGAGTCTGACCAGCTCTTTTTCCCACCCCTCGCCGTGCCAGCCGGCGACGTCGGAGTTGTAGGGACCTTGGATGATGCGTAGCAGAGTGCCGTTGCGCCCGTACTGGTTGAATTCAACGCGCAGCTCAAGAATCGCATCGGGGTCGATGCCGGGGTCGCCGGTGATTCGCTCCCGCGAGACGAACACATCGGGGTCGAAATATTCGCTGTAGACACCGTCGGTCGTTACCCGGGTCGTTGGATCGGCATCGAGGACCTGCACGTGACGGTGCTTCCCGCCCAGTCCCTGCTGTTCAGCCGTCGCGTCCTCGACGTGCCATCCGGGGCTGCCGCGCCATTTGGTCAGCTCGTCAGGTTCTACCCAGGCTCGGAAGACCTGTTTCCGTGGTTGGTCGAATTGGCGCTCGACGACAACCATGACGTTGGCGGTCACGCCCGCGCCCGCCGGTATGAGCGACGGCGACCGCGATTTCTTCGGCTTCTGGTCAACGTTCCTGTCCATGATCCACCTCGCTGTGGAGAGCTGATTGCGCTCGGGAGCGCCTCGGTCGAAGCGATTCCACGGACGAGTGTAGCGCCGGTCACACCGGCCGACAATAGCGTCGTCGAACTTTTCAATGTCGTTACTCAGCAACAAGTCTGGTGCACGCGGCATGGCCGATTCGAGGCACAAGCCTTTGCACTGATGATCGACGTCCCGGTCCTCGAGTCCTCATCGAACAGTCGACTCGACACTCCGATGGCCCGCCACCATCTACGCTCATGCTGTGGAAGAGGGGATCGAGCACGGCTCTGGAAGGCGTCGACCCGGCATCGTCGATGTCGCGGCGCTGGCCGGCGTCGCCCCTTCCACCGTCTCCCGCTCGCTGAGCCAACAGGGCAAGGTCTCAGCGCGGACGCGGGAACGGGTGATGGCCGCCGCCCGGCAGCTGTCGTACGTGCCTTCGCCGTACGCAGCCGGATTGGCCTCCGGGCGCACCCACACGGTCGCGGTGGTGGTGCCGTTCGGAACGAGGTGGTTCTTCGGTAGCGTCATGTCCGGCGTGACCGAGGTCCTGGAGCGCACCGGGTACGACGTATTGCTGTATTTCCTCCGGAGTGCGGAAGAGCGCGACCGCTTCTTCGACCGCATGCCGCTCGCCCGGCGCGTCGACGGCATCGTGAGCGTGTCGATGCCGCTCACCGAGGACCACACGCTCGCGCTGCGTGCGCTCGACATCCCCATCGTGACGGTGGGATCGCACATGTCCGGGCTACCGTCGGTGCGAATCGACGAGGTCGCTGCGGCCGAGCAGGCGGTCAACCACCTGTTGCACCTCGGGCACCGGAAGATCGGCTTTCTGGGTGGCATGGCAGACGACCCCAACTTCGGGTTCCTGTCCTCCGCGGACCGTCTTGCCGGATACCGGCAAGCGCTCACCGCGGCAGGTGTGCAGCTGGACCCGTCGTGGGAGGCATTCGGACGCTATGGCGTCGACGGGGGGGCTGCGGCGATGACCAGCCTGATGTCGAAGGCGCAACGGCCGACCGCGGTGTTCGCCGAGTACGACGAGTTGGCGATCGGCGCGATGTGGGCACTTCGGCGGGCCGGACTCATTGTGCCGCAGGACGTTGCGGTGGTGGGCATCGACGACCACGAGATGGCTCGAGTGCTCGACCTGACAACCGTCGGACAAGATGCCGCCGGACAGGGTGCGCTGGGCGCCACCCTGCTCGTGCAGAGCCTCGAGGACGGCGCCGAAGCTCCGGTCCAGCCGCCGGCCGACTTGGTGCAACCCACCGAGCTGGTCCTCCGGGGGTCGACAGCGCCGCCCCGTCACGCTGCCGTCAACGAGCGGGGACCGAACTAGAGCACCAACAGGTGCGGCCAGGCCTGGTCGAACCCCGGATGCAGCAACAGTTCCTGTACTTCCGCACTGCGTACCCACCGCAGTTCGAGTGCTTCCCAGTTGGCCGTCAGTGGGATGTCGGCGGGCGCCCGCCTGGCATCAGCGACCACAGTTGTGTAGCTCCAGCCGCCATGGTCGTCGACGTGCTCGGTGACCACCGCCACGTCCGACGCCGGAACGCCGGTTTCTTCGTGCGTCTCCCGCAGCGCCGCCTCGCGGGCCGACTCGTGGGAGTCCCGGGCACCACCCGGGATCGACCAGGTCGACCCGTTGGCGACGTGCTCGGAACGGTGCTGCAGCAGTACCAGGCCGTTGCTGCGCAGCAGTAGCCCCGCAGCGCCGTAGCGGCCCCAGTGCCGATGCCCCTCATCGCAGGCCACCCAGCCGTTGCCGTCGCCGCTGCTCATCGTTGCGTCGAGCCTTCCGCTTCGGAAACGTGCCAGGTGCGGGGGGCGACTGATCGCGCACGCCCTCTTGCTGATGCCAAGCCTACGCAAGTTCGGCAGGCGACCGGGGCAGACGGACGGCGCGGGCCTGACAGTCGAAGCACCGACAGGGTCCGGCCGCTGGCGCGGCTGCAACGGCGTGGTTCGGGAATACGAAGCACAAACCGATATGACGGTTCCGCTGTGGTTCGAGCGGTCGCGGCAGCCGGCCTGGGGACTGTTCGGCGATGAGGACGCGGTCGGACCGGACGTCGTCATCAATCCCGGCCGGGTCGACCAACAGCGCATCCTCGAGGTCAACGGTATGAAGATGCGCAAGGGTGACGTCGTCCGCTGTGCCACCGGCGGTGGTGGTG
>CAXSEW010000066.1:0-12108 GCA_964236185.1 uncultured Nakamurella sp.
CAGGCGAATCCCGAACAGGGTAGCAAATGGGCATACGGATTGCTTCACCATTGGTTGGTCCAGTCTGCTTGGTAGAGCTGCGATATCTCCACCAGGTAGCTCACAGGAGGGTGATCGCGACCCGAACCCGGCATCGCATCGCCGGGCGCAGCGCGGACAGCAGGAAGAACACCAGGGTGGCCCAGAGCAGGTCACACCAAGGTGGGAACGGCGTCGATCTGGCGGGAGGCCAGACCGGCGGCGATGGTCAACGCGGCCGCGACGGCGGAGCGCCGGCGAACTTGCTCCCCGACGCAGTCATCACCGACCGATCAGGCCGGACCGGCAGGCCCGTCGACCTTTCCTGTACCTCGCGCACGACGGTCGTGCTCGCGTCACAGCACTGCCCGGACTGACCATCTCTGCGCGACCCGGCGCTGGGCCGCTGGAAGGCGACATCCAACTGTCCGGTGGTCTACATCAGGCATCCAGAGCCCGAGCCCTTGCCGAGAACTCAATGCCCAGCCGAGCTCGAGCTGGACGTCCGGCGCGCACCCTCGACGAGAGCGAGGTGAGCGATTGGATCGACGACATCGGCCGCCTTGACGGCCCCGAGCGCCTTGCGGAGAACCGGCGGCAAGCAAACGCGCTCGCCGGTGACCTTGGCTCCGACTCGATGCGCTGGAGCGGACGAATGCGCTCATCGGCGCAGTGCTCGGCACCAGAACGGTCGATACGACATCAGCGGTCATTTCAGCCCGGCAGAAGGGCAACCCCTACGATCGGGTCAGGCTTTCTCGGTTCGATCTGCTCGTCAGTGGATTGCACAACACGACTCCGCAGACCAGTCCGGTACCGGGCCATGGGCGCTACCGGACCTTGCCATTCTTCGAGGCATACTTCTCCAACTTCATAGAAGGCACAGAATTCTCGATCGACGAAGCCCGAGACATCATCGACGACGACCACTTCCCCTACCATCGCGCCGCCGACGGTCACGACCTGGTCGGCACATTCGAGCTCCTCAGTGATCGCGACGGGATGTTGCGGATTGGGGACACCGGTCAAGAATTCCTCGATCTTCTTCGGGAGCGCAACGCCCAGATCATGAATGGTCGGCCCGAGAGGCGGCCCGGGCGATTCAAAGAAGCGGCCGACCAAGCTGGCCAGACCTTCGTAACACCAGAACTCGTGAAGGGCACTCTGCTCGAGGGATTCAAGCGCATCGCCGACCTCGACACCGCATGGGAGAAGGCGGTCTACGAGGCATTGGTCGCCAGCGAGGTGCACCCATTCGACGACGGCAACGGCCGCACCGCTCGCGCGACCATGAGCAGCTACCTGGATGCCGGGCGAGAAGTTCGCATCATCGTGCCAACGGCCTTCCGGAACGACTACCTCGACGGTCTTCGGAAGATGTCCCGTCAGGGCCAGCCGGATGTCTACATCAAGGGGATGCGGTTTCTCCACCGCTACACCGATGCCATCGACTTCAGTGACTTCGACCGATCCGTGTCCACATTGCAGGAGACGAACGCCTTCGCCGACACGGTGCACGGCGCACCTATCGTCATCCCACCTCGCCACGACCTCGCTTTGGAGTCGGTTCCCGAGAAGCGCGACAGGTCCGGTCGGGCGGCTTCGTCGCGCCGCGACGAGGGGAATCCAGTCCGCGGTGGGACCTGCATCTCCTCAGCGCCCGTCCGTCGTGACGTCGGCACCTGCACCGAGGGGGCGGTTCAGCGCTTACGGTCAGCAGTTGTCCCCATGCACTTGAGTTGTCCACACTGGCCGGTTGCCCGATGCGGCGATCGTGCTCGGTCCGCAGGCTGTGGGTCGTAGCGGGCGCTGGGTCTGCGAGGGCGGGGTGGACGAATGGCGCTGGCGCGCACGTGGGCAGTGGCGTTGGCCGGGGTGGCGGGCCAGCTGATCACCGTGGAGGCCGATCTGGCCAACGGGTTACCGGGGACGACGGTGATCGGGCTGGGTGACGTCGCGGTGACGCAGGCCCGGGACCGGGTGCGGTCGGCGATCTTGAACACCGGCCAGAAGTGGCCGGACAAGCGGATCACCCTGGCGCTGTCGCCGGCCGCCCTGCCCAAACGCGGCGCCGCCTTCGATCTCGCGCTGGCGATCGCTGTTCTGGCTGCGGCACAGAGTGTCCCGGCGACCGCGGCCGGTGACACGGTCCTGCTGGGCGAGCTCGGTCTGGACGGCAGGGTGCATCCGATCCGCGGTACGCTGCCCAGTCTGCTGGCGGTACGGGCAGCGGGCCGGACGTCGGCGATCGTGCCGCTGGCGAACCTGGCCGAGGCTGCACTCGCCGACGGGGTCCGGGTGCGCGGCGTGCGACATCTGGCCGATCTGGTCGGCCATCTCAACGGTGAACCGAACCGCCTGGTCGACCCGTCTCCCGCCTCCGGCGCGTTGCCGGTACCGATGCCGGACATGGCCGACGTTCTCGGCCAGCCCGAAGCTCGCCGTGCGTTGGAGCTGGCGGCTGCCGGTGGTCACCACCTCGCCATGATCGGTCCGCCCGGAGCTGGGAAAACGATGCTCGCGCAACGGCTTCCGGGCCTGCTACCGCCCTTGGACGCGCAGGCCGCGCTGGAGGTGACGGCCGTTCACTCGGTCGCCGGCGTGCTGGACGACGAGATGCCGCTGATCACCAGGCCGACCTTCGTCGAACCGCACCACTCGGCGTCGTTGGCGGCCCTGGTCGGCGGCGGCTCCGGTCTGATCCGGCCTGGCAGCGTGAGCCTGGCGCACCGCGGCGTGCTGTTCCTCGACGAGGCACCCGAATTCCGTCCGACGGTGCTGGACGCGTTGCGGCAGCCGATGGAGTCGGGGCAGGTGTTGCTGGCGCGGGCATCGGGCGCGGTGCGGTATCCGGCGCGGTTCCAGTTGGTGCTGGCGGCGAATCCGTGTCCGTGTGCGGCGGCGAAGGATGTCGATTGTTCGTGCGCGTCGGGGGTGCGGCGGCGTTATCTGTCGCGGTTGTCCGGGCCGTTGCTGGACCGGGTGGACATCCGGGTGGATCTGGCGGCGCTGGATCCGCGGGCGTTGGTGTCGGGGGAGACCGACCAGGAAGGGTCCGTGGTGATCGCGGCCCGGGTGGTGGAGGCGCGGGAGCGGGCGACCCGACGCTGGGCCGGTACGTCGTATGCGACGAATGCGGAGGTGCCGGGTCCGGTGGTGCGCCGGACCTGGCGGCCGGGCCGGAAGGAGGCGGCGCTGTTGGACCGGGCGGTACGGGTGGGCCGGCTGACCGGCCGAGGTTACGACCGGGTATTGCGGTTGGCGCTGACCAGCGCCGATCTGGGTGGGCGCGATGTGCCGGAGCCGGGGGACGTGGCAACGGCGCTGTCGCTGAGATGCGGGGAGAACCAGTGGTGAACCAGGAATCACCGGGCGGTGCTCATGCCACGCCGGATCCGGCGGTGCTACGCGCTCGAGCAGGTCTGCTGCGGGCGTTCGAACCACCTGACACGGCCGTGGCCGACTATGTCGCGCGGATCGGCGCGGTGGCCGCCTGGCACGGCGTGCGGGACCGGCGCGCCCCGCGGGCGGTGCTGGCACCGACGGCCGCGCGGACCGAGAGCCGGTCGGCGGAGGAGTTGGACGGGTTGGCCGATGCTGATGTGGCGGCGGCAGCAGCGGCGGGTGCCCGGCTGATCGGGGCGGGTGATGCGGAGTGGCCGGAGGCGGCGCTGCTGTCACTGGTGATGGCGACCGGCCGGGGGGTGAAGCACGCCGCGCCGCCGGTGGCGCTGTACATCCGCGGGGGATCGTTGGCCGAGCTGCCGCAGCGGGGTGTGTCCGTGGTGGGGTCGCGGGCCAACACCGCGTACGGGCAGCGGGTGGCAGCGGACATCGCGATGGGCGCGGCCGAAGCGGGATTGACGGTGGTCTCCGGCGCGGCGTTCGGCATCGATACTGTTGCGCACCGGGCGGCGCTGGCATATCCCGGGCCGCTGCCGACCGTTGCGGTGCTGGCCTGCGGGATCGACCGTGCCTATCCGGTGGCGAACACAGAGTTGATCGACCGTATCGGGGCGGTCGGCTCGGTGGTGAGCGAGTACGCGCCGGGCACGTCGCCGGCGCGGCATCGGTTCCTGGTCCGCAACCGGCTCATCGCGGCGCTGTCGG
This sequence comes from uncultured Nakamurella sp., assembly GCA_964236185.1. Classification (GTDB taxonomy): domain Bacteria; phylum Actinomycetota; class Actinomycetes; order Mycobacteriales; family Nakamurellaceae; genus Nakamurella. The sequence goes on from CAXSEW010000066.1 coordinate 4,129, forward strand.
CGGGGACGGTGGTGGTGGAGGCCGGTCGTCGGTCGGGGACGTTGTCGACGGCCGGCGCGGCGAGGATGCTCGGCCGGGTGGTGATGGCGGTGCCCGGTCCGGTGACCTCGGCGTTGTCGGTCGGGTGTCACCTGCTGCTGAGCACGGACTCGGCGTTGCTGGTCACCGGCGCTGACGACGTGCTGGCGTTGATCGGCCCCGGGGCCGCAGCTGCGGAGGAGCAGCTCACCCTGCCGGTCCAGTTGGACAGGCGGCATCCCACCGATGGCCTGGATCCTGATGTCGCCCGCGTCTACGAAGCGCTGCCATTTCGCGGCATCAGGTCGTTGGCCGAGTTGTCGATTGAATCCGGCTTACCGGCACCGACGGTGATGGAGGGGCTCGCCGTGCTGGAATTGCACGACCTGGCCCGTCGGCAGAGCGGCGCGTGGCGCCGCATCCGCAAGGCAGACCAGGTATGAACCGACTAAACTATGGCTAGCACGAAAGAAAGAAGGGCCGGGTCAACGGTGTTAGGCGTGGGTCGCGGGAGGTCACCTCACGGCGTGTTAACGTCGGCTTCTACGGTCCTACGAACGATGGGGGTTCTTGCTATGGCTCGCAAGCGTATAGAGATTGTCAGCAGCGATCTCACCGGTAAAGAGATCAGCAAACCCGAAGAAGTTGCCGAGGTGCGCGTACTGAGTCACCCGTTGCTCACCAGTCCGGTGCGGCTGGACGCCTACGTGCTGGAGGTGGCCGGCCTGGAGAACAGCACGCGCGATCTGGTGACCATCGAACTGGCGCTGCCCAATACCCCGCCGGAGCAGCTGGTGCTCGACCGCGAAATCTTCGACGCGCTGTTCACCGCCGATGTGGAAGAGGTGCTGGCCTCCGCCGAGTCCTATGACGAGCCGGGCTCGTCGGCCACCACCAAGCGCCGCGGCCGCAGTGGCGACGAATCCGCCAAAGCCTTCTCGGCGACCCCCAGCATCAGCCGCGAGCAGCGGGAAGCCATCCGGACCTGGGCGAACGCCAACGGGTTCACAGTGGGCGATCGCGGCCGCATCGCGGCGAACATCACCCAGGCTTTCGAAGCGGCCCACCAGGGCTGACGGTGTGCCCGGTCGCCGGTCCACCGAGTCGGTTCTGAGCGAGCTGCCGCCTGCGCTCGCCGAGGCGGTGGCGGCGTACCGCCGCTGGCTAAGAGCCGAGCGCAATCTCTCCGGCGCCACCGTGACCGCCTATGTGGCGGACGCGGTGGCGTTGCTGTACCACATATCGCGGCTGCACCCCGATCGTGAGGTCCGAATTACCGACATCGATCTGGCCGGGTTGCGAAGCTGGCTGGCCCGCCTGCGGAGCTCCGGCGCCGCCCGCGCCTCACTTGCCCGTCGGGCCGCGGCAGCGCGGTCCTTCACCGGGTGGTGCGTGCGGGCGGATCTGGTCTCGGTTGATGCCGGCGCCCGGCTCAGCGCACCGCGGGCCCGGCGCTCGCTGCCGCCGATCCTTGCCGTCGGCCAAGCCAGCACCATGCTCGACCCACCGGACCTGGCCGCGGACCCGGTCGGACAGGCTCTACAGCTTCGGGACCAGGCGCTTCTGGAACTGTTGTACGGCACCGGTATTCGGGTGTCGGAGCTGACCGGCCTGGACCTCGTGGATGTCGACCGCCGGCGCCGGGTACTGCTGGTGCTGGGCAAGGGCGCCAAAGAGCGGGTGGTGCCGTTCGGCATCCCCGCCGACCGGGCTGTCGGCGAATGGGTCGAGCGCGGCCGACCGCTGCTGGCCGGGGCTGCCTCGGGTCAGGCGCTCTTCCTCGGCCGCCGCGGCGGCCGGATGGATCCGCGCACGGTTCGCACATTGGTACATGCCCGGACAGCCGCCGTGCCGGGCGCTCCCGACATCGGGCCGCACGGACTCCGGCACAGCGCCGCCACGCACCTGTTGGACGGCGGCGCCGATCTGCGCGCGGTGCAGGAGCTACTTGGTCATGCCAGTCTCGCCACCACCCAGATCTACACGCACATCTCCTCCGAGCGGCTCGCCGCGGTCTACCGGCAGGCTCACCCACGGGCCTGATCCTGATCCCACGGCAGTAGCCGTACGTCCAGCCCGTCGATCAATCCCATGGGATCCAGGTACGAACCGTCCGGCAGCCGGGCGCCCCAGTGCAGGCAGCTCGCCGGGGCACACGAGGCGTGGCCGGCCTGCAGCTCGCCGAGCGGCTGGCCGGCGGTGACCAGCTGGCCGGCGCGGACCAGCGCCGTCACCGGCTCGTAGGTGGTGCGCAGCCCGCCGGCATGTTGCACGGTCACCGTCCCCCGGCCAGCCACCGGGCCGGCGTGGGTCACCACCCCCGCCCCAGCGGCCCGGACCTGACCGCCGACGGCCAGCGCCAGATCGACGCCGCGGTGTCCCCGGCCGTAGGTGGTCGCCGGCGGTCGGAACGGCGTGAGTACCGCGGCCGGCGGCGGAACCGGCAGTACGAAGACCGCCGACGCCATCGCCGCGCGGGTCGCCAAAGCCAGTCCCGACCCGGCTGCCACCGACCGGCTGCCCGCTCCGAGCATCACCACGGCGAGCAGGAACAACACGAGAAACGGTGGCGGCCGCACCGGCGCCTTCCTCGTGCGGCTCGACCTCGACATCGACTCAGCGTGCCGCCCGGCGCGACCGCTGTCGACCGCCTCGCCGGCATTGTGGATGGTCACCAGCCCTGTGGACAACTTCTGGTCAGCACGGATTTCCGATGACGTGCGCCGGTCACGTAGTCTTGCTCTGCGGCCGGTGTTGACATCGGTCGACTACGCACGCCCTATTGCCGCTGTGGATCCGTGACCCGGAGTTCGACCCCACCGCACCGGCCGGCGCGCCCCATGGTCCCGCGCTACTGCGTCGGGTGGTGCGCACCGAGGACGTCAGGGCGCCCGACCGCCGGTCGAGCGCGACAACCGAACTGCGCACCAGGCGACCACCTCGACGGTGGCGCCTCGCCCTCGCGGGCAGAGTGTGTGCATCTCACCAGGAAGGACGGCTGGTCATCATGGCTGTCGTCACGATGCGCCAGTTGCTGGACGCGGGTGTCCACTTCGGACACCAGACCCGGCGCTGGAACCCGAAGATGAAGCGATTCATCTTCACCGAACGCAATGGTAATTACGTCATCGATCTACAGCAGACGCTGACCTACATCGACAAGGCGTACGAGTTCATCAAGGAGACCGTCGCCCACGGCGGCACGGTGCTGTTCATCGGCACCAAGCGCCAGGCGCAGGAAGCCATCGCCGAGCAGGCCACGCGGGTCTCCATGCCCTACGTCAACCAGCGCTGGTTGGGCGGCATGCTGACCAACTTCCAGACGGTGCACAAGCGTCTGCTTCGCCTCAAAGATCTCGAGGCCATGGAGGAGAGCGGTGGATTCACCGGCTTCACCAAGAAGGAAATCCTGCTGATGACGCGGGAGAAGGACAAGCTGGCCAAGACGCTCGGCGGCATCCGCCACATGGTCAAGGTCCCGTCGGCGGTCTGGATCGTTGACACCAAGAAGGAGCACATCGCCGTCGGCGAGGCTCGCAAGCTGAACATCCCCGTCGTCGCGGTGCTCGACACCAACTGCGACCCCGACGAGGTCGACTACCCGGTTCCGGGTAACGACGACGCCATCCGATCCGCTGCGCTGCTGACCAAGGTGGTGGCCGAGGCCGTGGCCGAAGGACTGCTGGCCCGCTCCGGCGGAGCCGCCGTGGCCGCCGGCGAGGAGCCGCTGGCCGAGTGGGAGCGCGAGCTGCTGGAGACCGGTGGACAGGTCGCCGCCCCGGCAGCCGCCGCACCCGCGCCCGCCGCGGCCGACGCGCCGCCGCTGGATCCGGCGGACATCGCCGATGTCAACGTCGCCCCGCAGGACGTCACCTCCGTTGCTTCGGTAACGGACTTCAGCCAGAACTGACGCATCGTCCACCCGCCCGGTCCGGAAGTGACGGACCGGGCTGGTGGCACGTGCGGCCCAGCCCCGCCGGCCGGTGACCAGGGTCGGCGAACCCCAAAGAGGAAGGATCGCGCCGAGATGGCGAATTACAGTGCTGCCGACGTCAAGAAGCTCCGGGAATTGACCGGAGCCGGTTTCATGGATTGCAAGAAGGCTCTGGAGGAGAACGAGGGCGACTTCGACAAGGCCATCGAATTTCTTCGTATCAAGAATGCGAAGAATGCCTCCAAGCGCGCCGAGCGGACCACCGCGGAGGGCATGGTCGCCGCCAGCGGTAACGCTCTCGTCGAGCTGAACTCGGAGACCGACTTCGTCGCCAAGAACGCCGACTTCCAGGCGTTGGCCAACAAGATCGCGGGCGCTGCGGCGGAGCTCCCGGCCGGCTCATCGGTGACCGACCTGCTCGGCTCCGCGCTCGACGGCGGATCCGTCGAGGACACCATCAACGACGTGGCGGGCCGGCTCGGCGAGAAGCTCGTGCTGAATCGGTTCGTCAAGTTCGACGGCCAGACGACGGTCTACCTGCACAAGCGTTCCGCCGACCTGCCGCCCGTCATCGGTGTGCTGGTGCAGTTCACCGGCGACGACAGCGAGGCCGCCCGCGGCACCGCGATGCAGATCTCCGCCGTGCCGACCACCAAGTACCTCTCGCGCGACGAGGTGCCCGCCGAGGTGCTCGAGTCGGAGAGCCGTATCGCCGAGGGCATCGCCCGCGAGGAGGGCAAGCCCGAAGCGGCCCTGCCCAAGATCGTCGAGGGTCGGGTCAACGGTTTCTACAAGGGTGCCGTGCTCGGTGAGCAGTCATCGGTGCGCGACTCCAAGAAGACCGTCGCAAAGGTTCTGCAGGAGGCCGGTATCGAGGTCACCGCGTTCGCGCGGTTCGAGGTCGGTACCGCCTGAGTTTCCTCTGCTGCCTTCCGGCCGGCCGACGCCCAGGCGCCGACCGGCCGGCAGCAGGGCGGTGGATGCGGCGGTTTCGTGTTTCGATGGACCTCACCGGCAGCACCAGATGATTGGACATCGATGACCGACGAAGTCTCCGACCGCAGGCCTTTCCGCCGAGTGGTGCTCAAGCTCGGCGGCGAGATGTTCGGCGGGGGACAGGTCGGCGTCGACCCGGACGTGGTATCCACCGTGGCCAGGCAAATCGCCGAAGTGGTCAACAGCGGCGTGCAGATGGCCGTGGTCATCGGTGGCGGCAACTTCTTTCGCGGTGCCGAGCTGAACAGCCGCGGCATGGACAGGGCCCGCGCCGACTACATGGGCATGTTGGGTACCGTCATGAACTGCCTTGCGCTGCAGGACTTCTTGGAGCGCGAGCACCATCTGGACACTCGCGTGCAGACGGCCATCACGATGGGTCAGGTGGCCGAGCCCTACATCCCGCGGCGCGCCGAGCGGCACCTGGAAAAGGGTCGCGTGGTGATCTTCGGCGCCGGGGTCGGCATGCCCTACTTCTCCACCGATACCACCGCCGCGCAGCGCGCACTGGAGATCAACGCCGAAGTGGTGCTGATGGCCAAGGCGGTCGACGGCGTCTTCGACGCCGATCCGCGGGTCATCCCCGACGCGAAGATGTTCGACGTGATCACCCACCGCGAGGTTCTCGAGCGGGGGCTACAGGTGGCCGACGCGACCGCGTTCAGCCTCTGCATGGACAACGCGATGCCCATCATCGTTTTCAACCTGCTCACTGATGGCAATATCGGGAAAGCCGTACGGGGCGAGCCTATCGGCACGCTGGTATCCACCCCCCGCCGGGACGAAAGGTAGCTGCAATGTCCGATCTGATCGACGAGACGCTGTTCGACGCCGAGGAGAAGATGGAGAAGGCGGTTTCCGTCGCCAAGGACGATCTGGCGACCTTGCGCACCGGCCGGGCCAACCCCAATACCTTCGGCCGCATCGTGATCGACTATTACGGCGCGCCCACCCCGCTACCGAACATGGCGTCGATCACCATCCCGGAAGCGCGGATGGCCGTCATCAAGCCCTACGACATCAGCCAGCTCGGCTCCATCGAGAAAGCCATCCGCGATTCGGATCTGGGTGTGAACCCGAGTAGCGACGGCCACATCCTGCGGATCATCTTCCCGCAGCTGACGGAGGAGCGTCGCCGCGAGCTCGGCAAGACCGCGCGGGCGAAGGGCGAGGACGCCAAGGTATCGGTCCGCAACATCCGCCGGAAGGCGAAGGAGACCCTCGACAAGGCCGTCAAGGACGGCGACGCCGGTGAGGACGAGGGCGCCCGCGCCGAGAAGGAACTGCAGGGCGTCACCGACCGCTATACCGCCGCCATCGACGAAATCGTCAAGCACAAGGAAGCCGAGTTGCTCGAGGTCTGATGAGCAGCCCGACACCTGTCGCCTCCCGGAGCGGCCGGAACCTGCCGATGGCCATCGGCGTGGGCCTGGGGCTCGGCGTCGTGATCGTGGCCGCGCTGTTCACCGTGCGGCAGCTGTTCGTCGTCATCGTCATCGCCGCCGTCGTCGCGTCGATCTGGGAGATGCGCACCACGCTGGCGAAGGCCCGCGGTGTGACGCTCACCTGGATTCCGCTGGCGATCGGGTCGGCGGCGACGGTCGCGCTGTCCTGGCCGTTCGGGCATACCGCACAGGCGCTCGGCCTGGCCTTCACCGCGCTGGCGGTGATGGTCTGGAGGTTCCGCCGCGGCGCCGGCGGCTATCTCGCGGACGTGTCGTCCTCCATCTTCCTGGCCGCCTACCTGGGCCTGTTCGCTTCGTTCGCGACGCTGATGACGGCCCCGCACGACGGTCACGCCCGGGTGCTCGCGTTCCTGATCATGGTGGTCTGCTCCGACACCGGCGGTTACGCCGCGGGCGCCCTGCTGGGCAGACACCCGATGGCGCCGACGATCTCGCCGAAGAAGTCCTGGGAGGGCTTCGGCGGTTCGGTGGTGGCGGCCATGGTGGGCGGCGCGCTGTCCGTGTCGCTGCTCCCGGCGCTGCATCACCCCTGGTGGCAGGGACTGGTCATCGGCGGGGTTCTTGCGTTGATCGCGACCATGGGCGACCTGGCCGAGTCGCTGATCAAGCGGGACCTGGGCGTCAAGGACATGGGCACGCTGCTGCCCGGTCACGGCGGGGTGATGGACCGGATGGATTCGCTGCTGCCGTCGGCGGTCGTGGCCTGGACGCTGCTGCACCTGTTCATCCCGGCCTGACCTGTCCGCCCGCCCTTCCCGCCTGACCTCCTTGACGGCCCGCATCGGTGATGGCTTGCGCCGCGAACCAGGGGCCCCACCGAACAGCTGCTCGGCCCACGGAATAGCTGCTCGACGTCGCCGAGCAGGTGCGGCGTGGACCGACGAGCTGGCGGGTGGGCCGAAGAGGTGCGGCGTGGGCCGAAGAGCTGCGGCATGGGCCGACGAGCTGCGGCGTGGACCGGCGGGCTGCGGCGTGGACCGGCGGAATCAGGCCCGGCGCCAGTGGTCCAGCCCGGAGCGGTCCGGACGGCAGCGGTAGCGCTGGCCGTCCGTTCCGATGCCCGTCATCTTCTTCGACAGGCAGCCACCGCCGTCCACGACGCCGCGCCACGCCAGCGATCCGTTGCTGAAGTCACGCTGGCAGAACACGGTGGAACCACCGGTCGCAGTCCCCTTGTCGCCGAGCGCGTTACATGCCCGCCCGGCGGCAGGGGCGCCGTCCGGCGCAGCGGTCCCGGTTACCCCGGCCGGCCGGGTCGGCATGCTGGGGCGCTGAATGCTGGGGCGCGGTGTGCTGGAGCTCGGCCTGCTGGAGCTCGGTGTGCTCGCGCCGACCGTGCTGGACATCGGCGTGCTGCGGGCGGGGAAGACGGCGCTGGACGTGGGCGGGGCGACCGTGACGGTGGTGAAGGCGATGGCCGGCCGGGTCGCAGTTGATGTCGTCGCTGTGGTTGACTCGCTGCTCCTGGCGGCCAAACGGCTGGGCGTGGTGGCGGCGGTGCGGCTGTTCACCGTCGAGCCGGCGGTCGGGGGCGATACCGGAGCCGGCGTGGTGCCTCTCGTCGCC
>CAXSEW010000067.1:0-12077 GCA_964236185.1 uncultured Nakamurella sp.
TCTCACGGATCGTCGACAACGTATCCCCCGGCCACTTGGCGTCGGTCATCCAAGCTGTTGCGAAGCGTGGCCCACTACATCTCAGCCCAGCTCGGCGTCCCTTGTTCTGGCGATCAGCTGAGCGATCCTTTGCTCGAGGTCGTCGAGGGCGTCGGCGAGCGGTGCGAGTTGCTGTACCGCGTCCTTCTTCCGCTGGTTGGCGATCGAGTGGCGGTCCGGGGACAGCGTCTCCAGAAGCCCGCGTTGTCAGCTGCCCGACGCGGGATTGCTCGCCGGCTCCTGGAAGTCGCCGTCCACGAACGTCACCTTGGCCAAGGGACTTTGTTGCACCCATTCGTCCAGGATGGCGACCGGCCACGGGCTGTCCGCGGTATGGCGGCGGTTGAATTCGTCGACGAAGACGGTGAGGACGCGCCGGCGTTCCGCTGGGTCTTCGATGACGGTGGCCCGAGCGGGCAGGTCGGCGACGACGCCGTGCTTGAGGTGGAAGGTGAACTGCGGTTGGGCGCTCAGGTTCGCCAGCCAGTCACGCTTTTTCGGCGCCGGAATCCCGCTCAGGTAGATGGCGTCAGCTGACCGGTAGAAAACGATCTCGATACGCCGCGGTTCGCCCGAACGTCGACCGGTGGTGGTGATATCGATCGTCCGGTCAGCGATTGTCGACGAGGCGTCGATCGCCAATGCCCGGCGCTCACCCTCCCTCATCGCACACCTCCCCCGGTAGCGGCCTGCAACGGCATCCATTGCCGTAGTGCTGAACCGATCGCGGGAACGCTGGCCATGATGTGCTACGGATCCTTTCGTATTCCAGGGTGGGAGATGCTGTGCTGATCAGGCTGTCGCTGCGGTGAAGTAGTGGCCCTGTTCCAGATCCGCGACCAGCCCCGGTCCGGTCGGCTGCCAGCCAAGCAACTCGCGGGTGCGGGCGCTGGAGACAGGCATGTCCATGGCGAGGAAGCCGGCGAGGAACCCGAACTGGGCGGCGCCCTGCTCAGCCGTGATGGAGGTGACCGGTAGGTGTAGTCCGCGCCCGATGGCCTCGGCGACGTCGCGGATGGCAACTCCTTCGTCGCCGACCGCGTGCAGCACAGAGCCGGCCGGTGCGCCCTCGATGCCCAGCCGGACCAGCCGGGCGGCGTCGGAGCGGTGAACCGCGGGCCAGCGGTTGACACCGTTCCCGATGTAGGCGGAGGTGGCGGCTGCCCGGTCGGCGGCAACGATCGCGGCCATGAAGCCGTAGTCACCTTCACCGTGGACGGTGGGGGCGAACCGGACGCTCATCGAACGCACCCCCTGCTCCGCGAGCGCCAACACGGCGCGTTCGTTGAGGACCCGCCCGCCCGCCCCGGGGAACGGTTCAGCCATGTCACGCTCGGTGGCCAGCGCGCCCGGCTTCAGGCCGGCAACACCCGAGGCGACCGCCAACGGGCGACCGGACCCGGCCAGCGCCTCACCGAATACTTCGATCGCGGCCCGGTCGGTGCTGACGGCGGTGTCGAAATCGCCGGTGAAGGCGATGTCGTGGCGGAACGCCAGGTGCACGACACCGTCACTGTCGGCGGCCGCTTTCCGCAGCACGCCCAGATCGCCGAGATCACCACGGCACACCTGCGCGCCGGCCGCCCCCACAGCCTGAGCAGAGGCGTCCGACCGGGCCAGGCCGACCACCTCGTGGTCGGCAGCGAGCAGCTCGGCCACCACTGCCGAGCCGATCCAGCCGGACGCGCCGGTGACGAAGATACGCATGGAGATCCCCTACTGCCAGGTCGCCCGGTGCCACCGGACGGATGGCCGTGCGAGTCGGTGAGCATGTCAGTTGCTGTCGTCAATCTAGCAGCTGATGACACAGGCTGCCATCACGATAGTCTTGCCTCATGAGCCGTTGGGAACCGAACGCCCCGGCACGACTACAGCAGGCCGCTTTCGACCTGTACACCGAGCGGGGTTACGACCAGACCACGGTGGCCGAGATCGCCACCCGTGCCGGGCTCACCGAACGCACGTTCTTCCGCCACTTCGCCGACAAGCGTGAGGTGCTCTTCGACGGCGGCGAACGCTTCCGGTCCTCCGTCGTCGACCCGGTCGACGCGGCGCCTGGGTCGGCGACCACGCTGGAGGCGGTGACAGCGGGCATCACGGCGGCCGGTTCGGTGTTCCCGGCGGTGCAGATCGTCCGCCGTCGCCACGCTTTGCTGTTGGCCAACCCGGAGTTGCAGGAACGGGAGCTGATCAAACTGGCCGACCTCGCCGCCTCCCTCCGCCAGGCCCTGCGACGGCGCGGAGTGAGCGACATCGCCGCCGAGCTCGCCGCCGAAACCGGTATCACGATCCTGCGCATCGCCCTTGGTCGTTGGATCGACGACCCCACCGAACAGCCCTGGGAACACCACGTCAACGAAACAATCCACCAGCTGCGCCGGCTGACCGCCGAACGCAACGCGACCCAAGACCTCGAAGCAGACTCCTGAACGCAGCACGCTCACCTCGGGGCCGGTCCCAGCGACGAATGAAGTCGACCACGAGCCCCGTCAGCGACCGCCCGGCTCACCGAGCACGACAACGTCGCCGAACTGGTCGCACTGCGCGGAGCCGACCAGAGCTGAACGATCCCGAGGCGCGAGTTCCGGTCAACGCCGTCTGGCCCTGTGAATCCGTGGATCAAATGGCTTCGGCTCATTACCGCGATTGTGATTCCGTAGCGGTTGATGGCGCCCTGCGGACTGCGGATGGAAATTCGGCGCAGTTCGGGGTGGATATCAGGCGCCGCGCATCGAGAAGTGCTGTTCCATTTCTGGGCTCATGTATTGCTCTGCCGGCCCGTTCTCGATCGCCTCGAGGATCCGCTCGGCGACGTCCTGAGCCGCGTCGGGCGACGTGTTGGATCCGCCCGATGGCGGCGGTGCGGAGGCCATGCTCGGGTCAACCGCAGCATTCCGGCCGAAGTTGGTGGAGGTCTGCCCGGGATGCATGGCGGTGACCACGATGCCGTCGCCGGCGAGCTCGCCGCGGGCGGTCAGCGTCAGGCCGTTGAGCGCGTATTTGGTGGCGGCGTAGGCACCGATGGTCGGAATGGCCATCTTGGAGACGTTGGAGCTGACGTTGACGATGCTCCCGCCGCCCTGCCTTCGCATGTGCGGGATGACGGCCTGCATCGCCAGCAGCGGGCCGAAGACGTTGAGGTCGATGATGTCCTGGAAGTCGGCGATCTTGACGTCACTGACGGGGGCGCGCAGCGCCCGGCCAGCGTTGTTCACCAGGACGTCGATACGGCTGTAGCGCTCGACGACCGCGTCGACCATGGCGGTAATCGACTCAGGCTGCGTCATGTCGGCCTGGACTGCGAAACTGTCGTCGAGCTCACCGGTCAGCTCGTTGAGCTTGTCGATCGACCGGGCGGCGACCGCGACCTTCGCGCCCCGGGCAGCCAGGAGCCGGGCCGTCGCCGCGCCGATGCCTTCCGATGCGCCGGTGACGAGCACGACCTTTCCCTTGACGTCCATCTTGTCTCCTCACCTCGTCGTCGGGGCAGCCATCCACCCGGACCTTGACAGTCAACGCTAACCGGTCAGCAAGCGGGCGGCTGAACAGGTCGGCCTTGCGGATCTGCTCGGGCTGGTCGAGTGCGCCGGCCGGCCCAGGTCGAACGACAAGTCCACCCGCCGCTGATGGCGACCGTGGACGCGGCAACTGGCCACGCCCACCTTGTCCTACGCACTGTTCGAGCCGGCGATTGTCATATCGGCTCCACCGCCTGAGGTTCGAGTCGATCAGCCCGCTCCAGCGGCCGAACCGGCGTCGGTGAGCTGCCGAATGCGATAGGCGCCGGCGGCGTCGATCACGTACGTGAGGTGATCCCGCGTGGTAGCCAGACCCTGGATCTGCTGCGTGAGCCGGTCCCGCTCTCGGTGCATGACCGCGATGGTCGCATCGGTGACCTCGGTCGACGGGGCGTCGACGCACGGCAGCAGCGTGGCGATGGTGGCGCTGGTCAGACCGGCGTTGTAGAGCTGACGCAGCAGGCGTACCCGGCCGACCGCATCCGGCTCGTACACGCGCTGCCCTGACGTCGTGCGCTGCACGGTCAGCAGACCCCGCTCCTCGTAGTAGCGCAACGATCGAACACTCGCACCCGTCTGGATGGCCAGTTCGCCGATCCGCATGGTGACCTCCATCTCCTACGTTTGCCTCTGACGTCAGTGTGAGGTTCTAACGTTCGACTGTAGCGCCGAACGGCCACGCAGAAGGTCAGGAGAAAGTCATGGACATCGAAGGATCGGTCGCTCTGGTCACCGGAGCAAACCGCGGCCTGGGCCGGCAATTCGCGGCGCAACTGCTCGAACGCGGCGCGGCCAAGGTGTACGCCACCGCACGCACCCCGGAGAAGATCACCGCACCAGGGGTGGAGGTGCTCGCGCTGGATCTGCTCGATCAGGTCAGCATCGACCGGGCCGCCGCGGCGGCCGGCGACGTGACACTGCTGGTCAACAACGCCGGGATCGCGACGAACCAAAACCTGATCCGCGGCGACCTGAACGAGATTCGCCGGGAAATGGAGACGCTGTTCTTCGGCACCCTGGGTGTGACGCGTGCCTTCGCCGACATCCTCGGCAGCAACGGCGGCGGCGGGATCATCAACGTGCTGTCCGCGCTGTCGTGGTTCTCCTGGAAAGGTGTCACCTCCTATTCCGCCGCGAAGGCCGCCGAATGGAGCCTGACCGCCGGCACCCGGGTCGAATTAAGCGCGCAGGGCACGCAGGTCCTCGGCGTGCACCTGGGCGCGGCGGATACGGACATGATGGGCGGCTACGAGGGTCCCATGCTCGATCCGGCCGATGTAGTACGCGCTGCCCTCGACGGGTTCGCCGCCGGCCAGGTCGAGGTTCTGGTCGACGACTGGAGCCGCACCGCCAAAGCCGGCCTGGCCCAGGATCCCGCCGCGTTCTACGCCCAGATGGCCTTGGTCACCGGCTGAACCAGCCGGGCCCGCTCAACTAGATCAGCGCTGTAGGTAACGCTTCTACCACCGAGATGGTTTGCAGCCATGCCTATCTCATGAGACATCCTGAGGACTTGAGAACACCGCGTTGGCGACCGTTGCCAACATCGGTATCGCTGCAGAAATCGCCTGTTCGCCGCCGAAGCAGTCGCCCGAGCGCAGTCGCCCGAGCGCGTGCTGGGGCGAACCGATCACCAGGGAATGACGCCGCCGTCGTCGTAGAAGCCGCCCGTAGGGCCGTCGTCCGGCAAGGTCGCGAACCGGATGGCGATGGCCGCGCCCTCGTCAGCAGTCCGCGATCCGCTGAATCCGGTGAAGTCGGTCGAGACGAAACCGGGGCAAACAGCGTTGATCAGAATATTTGGATCGGTCTCGGCGAACCGACGCGCGTATTGCACGGTCACTGCGTTGAGCATGGTCTTCGAGGGCGCGTAGGCCGTCATGATCGGGCCGGTTCTGAGCGCAAGCGAAGCCATATTGGTGGAGACATTCACGATTCGAGGCGACGGAGAACGTCGAAGCAACGGCAGTGCGGCGTTGATGACTCGCATCGCACCGAGAACGTTGGTTTCGATATCTGTTCGGATCACGTCGAAGTCGGCAGTCAACGGGTCCTGGAGTGCGCCCTCGGCGGCCGGACCCGAGATGCCAGCATTGTTGATCACCGCATCCAGGATCCCGGTGCGCTGCTCGAGCGTCGCGATCGCTTCGGTCACGCTCTTGTCCGAGCTGACGTCGATCTGGATGCCAAATACGTCGGCGCCGCCGCGCTGTAGTTTGGCGACTGCAGCCTCCCTGCGCTCATCGCTCCGCGCCCCGACGGCGACTCGATAGCCTCGCGCGAGGAGACCGGCGGCGATCGCGAAGCCGATGCCCTTGTTCGCGCCCGTCACCAGCGCTGTCTTCGTATCAGCCATGCCCTTGATCATCAACCCTTCGTACAGCCGTCCTTCGAGGCCGATGCGGTTCTACTGTGATACTCAATAGTCCCCCGGCGGCAACCGCATACGACTCGGTATCCATCGAATCCGCGGCCACGCGGAAACCGTTGGATGGCGATTGGCCTAGCTGCCAATTTTGTCGAGTTGGGTGACGTCTTCTGCGGTAACCGCGATTCCTGCGCCGGCGATGTTGTCGCGCGGGTGCGTCACCGATGACATGCCTGTGATCGCCACCCGCTACCGCAAAGGCCAGCTCGATATCGTCGGTTCGCTGGCGCGAACTGCACAGTCGCAAACAATTTGGACGCCGCCGAGCTGTCGAGGACGATCGTGGTGGCGGCGATCGGTCGTCGGCTTCGGGTGAGCCCGGGTCTGGGTGCGCCGGTGCGGGGCAGGCTCGGCAGCCGGCCGTTACCAGGGCAGCCGGCCGTCGTTCCCGACGAAGGTCCCCGTGGGACCGTCGGTTCCAATGGTGGCCATCGCGACGAGGATCGCCACCGCCTCGTCCACCGTCCTGCCGCCGGCGCGACGGAACGCCTCCATGTCGATCGAGTCGATGGGGCGGCCGGTGAACTCGGTGAGCGTCAAGCCCGGCGTCACCGAGTTGACACGCCAGCGGGGGAACGCCCGCGCGTACTGGATGGTCAGCATGTTCAGTGCTGCCTTCGACATCGGGTAGGCCACGAGCGACCAGACGGCGTCCGGTTGGGCGTTGAGTGTCAGCGACCCAACGGCGCTGCTGACGTTGACCACGACAGGGGTGGCGCTTTTCTCGAGCAGGGGTGTGCAGGCCACCAGCACCCGGGTTGCGCCAACGACATTGGTGGCGAGGACGGTCTCCATGTCGTCGGTGTTGGCTTCGGCCGGCGGTCGCTGTGCGCCGGAGATCCCGGCGTTGTTCACCAGGACGTCCAGCGCCCCGACCTCCTGCTGCAGGCGGTCCGCCGCCGAGCGGACCGAGGCGTCGTCGGTAACGTCGATCACGATGGCGCGCGCGCCGATCGACTCGGCCACCTCACGGCCGCGTTCGGGGTCCCGCGCTCCGACGTACACGATCTGGTCGGCTTCGGCCAGGCGTCGGGCGAGCTCGAGGCCGACGCCTCTGGTGGCTCCTGTGATGAGAATGGTTGTCACCGTCTGAGCCTCCCACCCGGCGTCTTCCGGGCACAACCCGCCACATCCAGTCAGGTTTTCCCTCGCCCTTCTGGCGCGGCTCGACGCCGAGCTGCCCTCGGCTGCAAGTTGCCGACCGCATCGGCATCGGAGCATCGCACCCAATGGACCATGTCACGGCACTGGCCGTTCGAACGGCCGGTTCAGCCGGGGACGCTGAACTCTGTGTCATCACCGAAGGCCACCACCGCACGACCGCCTGCAGCACCCGCTGGTGGACGTCGTCGATGTATCGCCGGGCATGCTCCGCAGCGACATCCGGATCCGGCTCGGCTAAATGGAGTGCACCCGGTGCTCGGCCGGAGCGCCGGCCGTCGGGTTCGAGGCAGCACCTCAGCCAGTACGGCGAGCGGGCCGCTCAATTGGTCCAATGCGGGATTACGGCTGGAGTACGACCTTGCCGTGCGGCGCTCCGGACAGGCTGAGTTCCGCGGCGGCACGCCACTGGTCAAGCCGGAATACCTTCGCCACGGGGATGGTGAATTCGCCTGCGGCGGCGAGGGCCGCGTAGTCGGCCAGGAATTCGGAGCTGGGGAACCGGCCGGCGGCCATCAGTTCGTCGATGTTGACGCGAGCGCCCTGGCTACGTCCCTCCGCATGGTTGCTGATCGTGACGACGCGTTTCGGGTCGCCTGCGATCTCGATCAGAGTGGCGATTGCGCCTGCGTTGGGCCGGGAGACGTCCAGCACATGATCGACCGGCGCGGCGGCGAGTGCGCGGACGCGCTCGGTCATGCCCTCGCCGTATGGGTGACGGCGGCGCCGAACGCGTGGAGGTCGCCGGCGAACGTCGGCCCGGCTGTGGCAATCACCCGAACTCCGCGGCGAAGCGCGATCTGCACGGCGGCGTAGCCGACCATGCCACCCGCTCCGTGGATCAACACGGTCTCGCCCTGTTTCGCGTCGATGAGGTCAAGGGTCCAACCCGCGGTCTGCAGCACCATCGGCAGCACCGCCGCATGGACGGCATCAAGCCCTGCAGGCACCGAGAACCAAAGGTTGAGAATTGCGAAGTCGGCCGCGCCCGCACTCGGTTGTGCGGCCAAATCCGACGACCCGAAGACGAGATCGCCAACCGCCACGTCCTCGACGCCAGCACCGAGAGCATCGACGGTGCCGCAGACATCGAAGCCGATGCCCCGCGGGAGGGCACCGGGCATGAAGCCGCGGCAGAGTTCCCAGTCGGCGGGGTTCAGCCCAGTGGCGGCAACGTGGATACGAATCCTGCCATCGCCCGGGTCGGGGATGTGCGCTTCATCTTCGCGTAGGACCTTCAGGGGTTCGCCGGTTTCGTGGAACCGGATGGCTCGTGATGGGGCTGCGCTCATGATGTTCTCCTTGGCGACTCAGTCATGAATCTTCGAGCGCGGATTCGACGCCGTGACCACGGCCGACATCGCCGCACGCGCCGGCGTCACCGAGCGGACTTATTTCAGGCACTTCCCCCACAAGCGCGAGGTGCTGTTCGACGGCGAGCGGCAGCTTACCGATTGGGTTACCGAGGCACTCGCATCAGTGCCCCGCAACGTTTCGACCTGGTCGGCGATGCGTCGCACCATCGACCTCATCGTCCCGCCCCTGGTGGCGAACCGATCCGACGGCGACCGCCTCGCCGCGATCGTCGCGGCCACGCCGGCCCTTCATGAGCGCGCCGTCTCCAAGGAGGCCCACCTCGTCGCCATGATCATCGAGCTGCTGGTGGACCGCGGCGGTGACCCGGAAGAGTCGACCCTCGTCGCCCGCAGGGACTGGGGTGTCCTCGCCTACGCGATCGAAGCCTGGCGAGCGTCACCCGGCATCCCACTGAACCTGCACGTCAACAGGGGCTTCACACTTCTCAGCGACTTCGTTCCAAAATAACTTTGGCCACACCGGTCAGCAGCAAACCGACGCCCGGACAGCCGGCGGGGCGGCGCCTCTGATGATTCAGCCGAGGTGGGCCGAAGCCGACTCCGAAGGCGCCGACGCGCTCGACCCGATCAACTCCCAGGGCTACCTCGCCCACGTCGCCACGGGAGCCATCTTCCTGATCCAGGCCGACAACCCCACCATCGGCCTCGTCGGCTCCATCGCGATCGGCATGTCCGAGGTGTCGTCCTGCCTGATCGGGCCCGACATGACCCCCGGTCACCACGTCAGCAAAGGTGAAGAGCTGGGCTACTTCCAGTTCGGCGGATCGACCCACTGCCTACTGTTCCGGCCCGGCGCCATCGCCGACTTCAACGTGACCGCCAACCCCACACCAACACCGCCAACCCACCCTGGTGAAGGTCCGCACCCACCTCGCCACCGCAACCCGCCACCGGTGACCCCGGGCACACCGACTGTCGTAGTTCGGCCGTCAACGGAATCCTAGGAAGGTCGCCAGCGGTCGCCAGCCACTCTGCCTACCTCCTGAAGCGCCTGCCGGCTCACGTCGAACCCACCGGCGCTCGAACCGAGCCTGCGTCAGCCGGACAGAAGCCGCTCGAGCATTTCGCCTAGCACGGCGCGCTCGTCGGCGTCCAGCGGAGCAAACGATCGACGCACGACCTGAGCCGTGACCTCACGCCCCTGAGCAAACACACGCTCGCCATCGACGGTCAGCTCAGGACGGATCGCACGTCCTTTGCCGTTGACGCGCCGGATGAGCCCGCGTGCCTCGAGCCGCGCGGCGAGCGTGCCGAACGCCTGGTCGGTCTGAAAGGTCAGCACCGCGAGGTCGTGGAGCGACGCGCCGGGATGAGCGTGCAAATGGCGAAGAGCGTCCCACTGCACAAGGGTCACCTCGAGCGGCCGCAGCGCTTCGGTTGCAGCGCGGTGGTGCTTGACCTGGAGGCGCTTCACTGCATGACCCAACTCCGAGATCGACATCGCCATACCCCACACCGTACCCACATGGACAACTTGTTGATATAAGTATGTGGAGATAGGATGGTGGCATGAGCACCGCCCTGTCCCTCACGATCCCCACCTCGTTCGGCGACGTCGGGCTCACCGCAGACGAACGGGGCACCGGCCGTCCGGTCGTCATCCTGCACGGCGGCGCCGGACCGGCATCGGTCAGCGGCTTCGCCGACCTGCTCGCCGACGCGACCGGCACCCGCGTCATCGTGCCGACCCACCCAGGCTTCGGCGGAACACCACGCCCAGAGGCGCTCGCGACGATCGACGGCCTCGCCGAGGTCTACGCCGGTCTGCTCGCCACGCTCGAGCTGGAGGACACCACCGTGATCGGCAACTCCATTGGTGGGTGGATCACAGCGGAACTGGCGCTGCGGCATCCCAAGCGGCTGAGCCGCATCGTCCTGGTGGACGCGGTCGGCATCGAGGTACAGCGGCACCCGGTCGCTGTGGGGCTCGGGCCCGCGCAGCTGGCCCAGCACGCCTGGTACGACCCGTCGAAGTCCCCGATGCTGGACCCGGCGGCGCTGCCGCCCGCGGCGCGCAAGATCCTCGCCGGCAACCGCGCGGCGCTCGCCCTCTACGGCAGCTCGATGACCGACCCGACCCTGCTCGCGCGGCTCGCCAGTATCGACATCGCCGCACTGGTGCTGTGGGGCGAAGCCGACCGGATCGTAGATACCCACTACGGTCGCGCCTTCGCAGCAGCGATTCCCGGGGCGCATTTCGAGCTGCTGCCGCGGACCGGACATGTGCCGCAAATGGAGACCCCGGAAGTTCTGCTGAAAGCACTCACCCCGTTCGTCAGCGGTTGAATCATCGACGGTGCCGTGATTGCTGCTCTAGGTTGACACCCGCTGTAGGACGGCACGACGTACTGCGTCGAGAAACATCGTCAGGTTGAATTACGCCACTTCTTCGTGGCCGTCGATGGCCGCTCGGTCGGCCAGATAAATTCGACCAGTTACAATCGTGGCCAAAGGAAACGTCTCCTGTGCCACTCCGTCAAGATCGACCCCCAAAATTCGGCGACTGCCTGAGATAACCGAAAGCGATCGTCCACGTCGCCGCAATGGCATCGGCCCACCGACCGCATCGCGCGATTGCTGATTTCAAGGACCAATGGGTCAACCAGCCAACGCACGGACGGCGCACGCATGAGTTGCCGCGCTCGGAAGCAAATCCGAAGTCCACACGCGATCTTCGTTGCGACGGCCGCCATACTTAGGCCTCCCCGACGATCGAGCTGGATGATCGGTTACTCACCCTGGCTGACCTTCCAGGGGAAAGTGCTGCCGCGGACGATCAGGTGGGGTGCGATCACGCCCTTCGTCGCCGGCCGGCCGGCTATCAGGTGCAGCAGCATCTTGATGCAGGCGTCGCCCACTGCGGTGATGTCGTGGTCGATGGTGGTGAGCCCAGGAATGAGATAGTCGCTGCCCGGCATGTTGTCGAAGCCGATCACGGACACGTCCTGCGGCACCCTCATCCCGCGGTCGTACAGGCTCCGGATGAGACCGAGCGCCATCGAGTCATTCGCCGCAAATACCGCCGTGGGCAAGACTGAATTCTTTCGCTGTAGGTGTCGGATCAACCGTTGGCCGGCCGAGTAGACGCTGTCCGATGTCCAGTCACCCGGTATCAGCGACGTCGGACTGCGATTCCAGGCGATCATTTCCTGTTCCCAACCGCGTCGTCTGGCGGCTGCGTCGGCGGAGCGGGCCGGGCCGGACAGGTGGGCGATGCGGTGGTGCCCGAGGTCGAGCAGATGCCGGACGGCGAGTCGCGCACCCGCGACGTGGTCGACGGACACCGCATGGCTACCGCGCAGCGACAGGGCGTCCAGCGATGCGATGACCGTGGGCACCGCCGTCTCCACGTGGCCAGGTCGTGCCCGATAGCCACCGTCGGCGGCCACCACGATCCCGTCGACGCCGCGGGTGGACAACTCCGCTACCCCGGTGGCCAGCGCGATCCGGTGGTCGCCGTGCAGGCTCCGGATGATGACGCTGTATCCGGCATTTTCGGCGGCGCTTGCCAGCGTCGTGATGAACCTGCTGGTCATCAGGTAATGGTCATGATCG
>CAXSEW010000068.1:0-12016 GCA_964236185.1 uncultured Nakamurella sp.
CGGCATCCAGCAGCGCCTCGGCCTGCAGCAGCGCCGCGGATCGCGCCTCCTGGGTCAGCCCGGCCGCGTCCGCCTCCGCCGACACCGCCGCCGCGGCGGCGGCATCACGGCGGGCAGCGGCCACCCGGCGACCCCGGCTGGATTCCGGGCCGCCCACCTGCCGACGGACGCGGGCGGCCTGCAACCGCAGCGCGCGGGCGGTGATCTCCGCCGACCGGTTGCCGCGCCGCCGCGCGATCTGTTCGGCCGCGCGGGCCGAAGCCGTTGCGGCGACTGCGTTGCCGAGCAGCAGCTCGAGCCGGGCCCGGACGTAGTAGGCGTCGACCAGGTCCGCGGTGGCCCGTTGCGCCCGGAAGAAGCGCACCGCGCGGTCGAGTTGTTCTGCGGCAGCATCGGTGAGCCCGGCGTCCAGCAGCACCTTGGCGCGATCGAGCTGGGCGACTCCGTCGTCGGCCGCGCCGGGCCAGGCTGCAGCCGCGCTGTCCATCGCGGCGAGCGCGGCCGGCAGATCGCCGGCCAGGTAGCAGACGAAGCCGAGGTTGTGCTCGGCCATGAACGTGATATCGCCCCGCTGGATCCCGCGGGCCAGGGCACCGGCTGCCTCCGTATCAGCGGCAGCCTCGACGAGCCGCCCGGCCATCATGTGCAGCAGGCCGCGGTTCAGCAGCGCGCCGGCCAGGTCCTCCTGGGACTCAGTGGCGTCCGAGGTGTCCGAGACTTTGGGAGTTCGCAGCTGGGCCACCGCTGCGTCGAGGTCGACGAGCGCGGCATCGGGCCGGCCGGTGCGCACCAGCGTCAGGCCGCGGGCCACCCGCACGGCCGGCAGCACCTCCGGATAGGCGGCGGCCTGCTCCAGGAGGGGTCCGGGCCCGATGCGGGTGACCGAGTTCGGAGTAGTCGTAGGCGAGGGCGATCAGGATCCGGGCACGCAAGGCGGGCGCGGATCCGGGCTCCCGGTCGACCTCCCGCAGCGCGCGCTGGGCGAGCTTGAGCCCGGTGGACCACTTCCCCTGGTCACTGGCAGTGCGGGAGGCCTGCCACAGCGCGGCGGCGGGCAGCCGGGCACCCGTCCGGGGTCGCGGATGCGGCGGAGCCTGCTGTTGCACGCGCCAATTGTGACAAGCCACGCAACTCGGATGGACCCCGGTGGCGACGAAGGGCCGCTGAACAATCGGCGACGCGTTCGCCGCGGAGTGCACGCCTCACGAGCCGGCGCCGAAGCAGGTCAGCGGCGCGGGCGGACCTGCTGCGGCCGCGACTGCCGTTGCCAGAGCCACCGCTGGTCCGTCGCCGGCGAGCAACCGCTGGTGATAGGTCACCATGGTGGCCGCCGCGACGTCGTCGGCGATCAGACTGACCCCGGCCACCACGGTCGACACCCCGCTGCGCAGCAGCGCGGCGGCCAGCCCGAGCGGCTCCCCGCCCGGCATGTCGTCACTGCGGCCCACGTCGCAGCTGGAGAGCACCACATGGTCCGGGAGCGATCCGTTCGGAGCGATGTCGTACCCGTACAGCGGACCGTCGACCAGCTGGACGGAGGAGAACAGCGGACTGTCCGGTTCGTGGTGACCGTGGGCCGCGATGTGCAGCAGGCCAGCGGCGGGGAGCTGGCCCAGCACCGCATCCCCGGTGGCATCCGGGCCGACCAACAGGCCGGCTCCGGAGTGCAGGGCGGCGACGGCCCTGGCTTCGGCCTCGCCGCCGGCGACGTCGGGCCCGGCGACGGCGAGCACGCCCCGCAGGTACGCCCGGCTGGGCCGCCCCACAGCGGTCATGGCCGCGGTCACCGAGGAGCTGACCGACACCGGCCGACCGCTGAGGCGCGGCAGCAGCCCCCACGGCAGGGTCGCCGTCGGCCCGACCGCGGCGATGATGACCGGACCGGCACCGAGTTCGCCGGCCACGGGTGCCAGCAGCTCCTGATCGAGCTGCGCCAGGTTGCCCTGCAGCGAGTGCTCGGCCACCTTCCGCACCTGCCGCGGGATGCGGGCGCCGGCCAACAGGTTGAGGTCGCCGACCGTCCGGCGCAGCAACGAGGACACCACCGGCCAGTCCCCCAGTTGCCGGTGCACGGCGGACCGGACAGTGATGACCAGGACGTGCTGCTCCTTGGCGCCGTGCAGGAACGCCACCACGGTCGGTCCGGCCGGGTCGCCGGCCAGCAACCGTTGCACCGCCGCGAGGGTCAGCGGGCGGTGTGCCGTTCCGGATCCGCTGACCGTCCAGGACCGGGCGCGCACCCGCCGGCGCAGCTCGTCGACCCGGCGTTGCAGCACCGGGTCCGGGGCACCGGCGACGGCCGCCGCCCGAGCGTCGATCGTGGCCAGGCGCAGTTCGCCCAGCAGGTCGGCGAGCTCCTGATCCGCGGGTGGATGGACGGCGGGCAGCCGGGTGCTCACTGCCCGCGACCGTTCCAGCCACTGCAGGATGGTGGCCGGTGACCCGGTGCCCACGGCGGAGCGCAGCCCGAGGCGCGCCAGTTGCGCGCCGTGCACCGCGGCGCCGGCCTGCATGTCCTGCGAGCCGAATCGAGCCTGATAGTCGGCGAGATCGTCCAGCCCGGAACGGATCTGACTCAATCCACGGGCGCGGTCGCCTCGATCGAGCTGCAGCCGGGCGGCTACCAGCCGCGAGTGCAGGCGGATGGCGATCGGCATCGTGCGGGAGATCTGCGATCCGGCGGCATCCTGCTCGGCGGCCGCCGGATCGCCGGCGTCCAGCCATGCCTCGGCCGCCAGCAGCGACGCCGTGGCGGCATCGGTCGGCAGGTCAGGCAGCAGCGCCTGCGCCAGCACGCGGCTCCGGGCGGCCGCCGACCGGGCCCTGGCCGCCCGGCGGGTCCCCTCGCCGCGAAGTCCGGCCGCGGCCTTGAGCTCCATCAGTTCGGCCAGCAGCGCGGCGTTGTTGTTGCGCCGCCGGCGGTTGACCGACCTGGCCCGCCGCGACCGGGACAAGGCCGATTGCCAGTTCGCCTGCAGCACATCGGCTTCGGCGGCGACCATGAGCGCCTCCGGCAGATCGCTCCTCGCCGAGTGCCGGTCGAAGTCCTCGATGGCCAGCTCGGCGGCCTCGGCGGCCTCCCGGACCAGACCCGCAGCGAGCAACACCCGGGCCCGGTCGAGCGCCGGCATGCCCACCGGCGGGTCGTCCACGGCGCGCTGCGCTGCTTCCATCGAGGCCAGGGCACCGGGCAGATCGCCGGCCAGGAACTGGATGTACCCGAGATTGTGGGATGCCATGAATGCCCCCCAGTGATCGCCGACGCTGTTCGAGGCGTCGAGCGCGCTGCGGGTGTCGGCTCTGGCGGGTGCCAGGCGACCGCCTCCAATGTGCAACAAGCCCCGGTTCAACAACGCGGCGGACAACACTCTCGGACTGATGTCCTCCGCAGTCCCGATGACGCGATCGAATGCCTGCAGTGCCGAAGAGTCGTCCCCGGCGCGCATCAGACTCATCGCCCGAGCGCCCCAGATAGCGGACTGCATGCCCGGATCGTGCTGCTCGGCGAGTTCCAGCACGTGCAGTGATCGTTCGACATCACCCAGCGCGGAATGCTGATAGGCCTGGGTGATCAAGACCAGGCAGGACAGCTGTCGGGCCTCGGGCACTGCGGGGTCGATGGTCTGGATCGCTTTCACCGCCCTGCGACACAGCCGCAGGGCAGCGGCCGGATGACCGGCATCGCCCGCGGCTCGCGCCGAATCCAAGAGGGCGCCCGCCCGCGCCAGCGCAGCGTGGACCTGGTCGGTGGTTCGCGGACCTGATGCTCGGGCGGGCACCCGCCCAGTTTCACAGGTGCAGTGCGGGTGTCACCACCGGGAGCCGGATCGCGGGATCCGAGCCGTCGGTCGGGTGAAGAATGAGCTGCACCGATCCGGACGGTACCGATTCGAAGACGAAGCGACCGGTCGCGTCGCAGCGCACGGTGAGCACCGACCCGTCGGTGCGCAGCTCGGCCCGCAGGTTGCCGCCAGGTGCGGCCCAACCGTCCAGGCGCAGCCCCCGGTCCGGCTGCTGCTCGACGGAGATCATCACCGTCAGACTGTCGCTGGTGAAGGTGACCCGCTTGGCGTGTTCGACCGATCGGGTCCCCGCTGCGCCGGACAGGCTCAGCTCGGAGTCGACCAGCCTGGCCATCTCGGCATCCAGGTCGGCGATCTGCAGCCCGAACAACACCACATCGGGCAACATGTCGGGCATCGGGTCCAGCCGGTCGTAGATGTCGACGAGTGAACCGAGAATCTCCAGATCGCGCTCGTCCATGCGCTGGATGTGTCCGTCTGCGCTCATCACCACTCCTCCCCCTGTAAACGGATCCGCAATTTGTCCAGGCACCGGCCCCGGGTGGGACCGATCGAGCCGACCGGCATGTTCATGTCCTGCGCGATCGCGGCGTAGTCGGGCCGCGGCGAAAACGCGATGACCGCGAGCAGTTGTCGGCACCGTTCCGGCAGGGCCGAGACGTGCGCCCACAGGCGGCGCTGCTCGTCGGTGAGCACGGCGGTCTGCTCTGCCGATTCCGCGCTGGGCAGGTCGTCGTCGGTCGGCTCTTCGCCGGTCCGCTTGGCGACGACCGCCCGGTCGCGCCACGCCTGCCGGCGGAGTGTGACGGTCAGCCAGCGGACCACGGCCATTGCGTCTGCGATGGAATCGCCGCGCCGCACCAGCGTCAGGAAGGTCTGCTGGACCGCATCCTCGGCCTCGGCGGTGGACAGCCCGCACTGCCGGGCCGTGTGCCACAGCAGCGGACTCACCAGCCGCACCAACCGGTCGATACCCCCGGCCACGCCCGCCCGGTAGTCGGTGAACGCTGCCGCCGCCTGGACGACCAGATCGCCCAGATCGCGCGGACGGTCCGCCGCGGCCCGCTGCACCGGCACCGGTGAGGCACCGGTGCCGGCCGGCGACTGCGCGGCGGCGGCCGGGGCCGGCGGTTGCCCGGCCGGCTCGGTCGGCCCGGCTTCTGGCATGCGGTCGATGTGCTCTGAGGTGGTCACCAGTGATCTCGTCTCGGGAGGCCTCGATGTCGTGGTGATGATTCTGGCAGCAGCCGGGCTCGTCCGGGTAGCGCCGACGGGCGTCGCCCGGGTGGTCATGACGGAGCCGCTTCGCCGGGACCGCAGTCCGGAATCGGTGGATTCGGCCGCAACGGGATCAACTTCCTGCGCTCCTCCGGCCCGCCCGGGCAACCGGCGGCAGACAGGGCGGCGGCGTACCGACCCGCCAGTACCGGTGCGGCGAAACTGGTGCCGCTCCAGGTGGCGAAGCCGCTGCTGAACGAGTCCGGATCGATGGTGCCCCGCGGCTGACCGTCGGGCTGGACCAGCGCAGTGTCGGCGGACCAGGCACCGGAGGCCAGCACCGGTGCGGTGCTCACCACGTTGGCGCCCGGGGCCTCGGCGTTGACCCAGTCGGCATCGTTGGAGAACAGGGCGACCGACAGATCCGGGTTGAGCGCGGCGACCGCCACCAGGGGCAGAGCCCCGTCGGCGGTGAACTCGGGATGATCGGCGAACGCCGCCGGGTAGGACCGCCGGTCGGTGCTGTCGTTCCCGGCTGCGGCGAAGGTGACCACACCGCGCTGCGCGAGCTCGACCAGCAGGTCCTTCAGGCCGGCGGTGTAGTCGGCGTCGTCGGTCTCGGCGTAGTAGCCCAGGGACAGCACCAGCGCGTCGATCGAGCCGGGTTGCTGATCCAGGCGCACCGCCAGCGCCTTCAGCGGGCCGGTCAGCTCGTGCTCGGCGACGACGCCGTCGCCGGACATGATGCGCAGGGCGGTGAGCTCGGCGTCCGGGCACGTCTGCCGGAGCAGGCCGGAGATGAAGGTGCCGTGCCCGGCATGGCTGGCCAGCAGCCCGGTCAACGGGTCGGGAACCGCGCCGATGCCCTCCGGATCGGTGTCCTTCACGGCCACGTCCTCGATGTCCATGCCGATGGGGTCGCCACTGGCCAGGGCCATCCGCGGCTCCACCTTGTCGACCGCGAACCACGGATGGCCACCGATGCCGGTGTCCAGCACGACGACGTGCGGGGAGCAGGCGTCCGGATTGCGACGGGGCGGCTCGAGCACCACGCTGACCGGGCCGTGGCCGCCCGAGCCACCGGACAGGTACTGACCGACGCCCGAGGACGTACCCCGGCTGAACGGATCACCGCCGATGACGCTGGTTCCTCTGCTGAAGGGGTTACCGCCGATGAGGCTCGTCCCTCGGCTGAAGGGATCCCCGCCGATCACCGCCGCCGCGAACATGAGGTGGTCCAACGCGACAGCGGCGGAAAGGCGCGGGTCGGCTGCGTCCCGGAACGACTGGAGCAGCGGCCACACGTCGATGGCGGGTGCGGGTCCCTCACCCGCGGGACCGAAGCGGACCGGCACCACCAACGGCACACCGGCCGATTCAGCAGCTGCCAGCAGCCGGGCGAACCTGTTGTGCGCCAATACATTCGGATCTCGCGGATCGCGCGCATCGATCTCGGTGAAGACGTCGGGACCGGACAGCGCGAGGCCGAGCCGCTCGGCCGTGACGGACAGCGCGTCGATCACCGCTCGGGCGGATTCTTCAGAGCCCGCGGTGACCAACAAGATGTCACCGCAGTACACCGTGGCCACCGGTGCGGCGCCGCCGAGCCGGATCGCCGTCGACGGGTCGAGCACCCTGGCCTCGTACCGGTCGAACGGATCGATGGATGAGCGCGCCGCTGCGGGGCCCGCGGGTTTGGTCACTGATACCTCCAGAGTCGGCGCTGGGATGGAACCGGGGGAATGGCAGCCGTTGTGCACAGGAGAGTCGCCTGCGTCACGTGATACACCGGCGGTGGGATCAATTCGAGCCGGACGGCGCGGCCCGCCGGCCCATCGGCACGAGTGCCCGTCGCTGATCCGGCGGCGGGAAGCCGGCCGCTGCCAGTCTGCGAAGGTACCGGCCGGCCAGCACCGGCGCGGCGAAGGAGGTCCCGCTCCAGGAGGCAAACCCGGACGAGAAATTGTCGCCGTCGACCGCGGCGCGCGGGCGGCGACCCGGCGACGCCACCCGGAAGGCCGGCCGGCTGGAGCCGTCCGTACCGACCGGAGCGGTGGAGACGAGGTTCACCCCGGGCGCCTCGGCAATCACCCACGGGCCGTCGTTGGAGAACATCGCCACGCCGCCGTCCGGGTTCAGCGCCGCGACGGAGACCAGCGGCACCACCTCCGGGCGGGCGAACAGCGGGTCCAGCGCGAAGGCCGCCGGGTAGGACGGGCGGCTGGACGCGTCGTTGCCCGCCGCGCAGCAGACGACCACGCCGCTCTCGCTCAGCTCGACCAGGATCTTCTTCAACCGGGTCGAGTAGGTGACGTCCTCCTCGATTTCGGCGTAGTAGCCCAACGACAGCACCACCGCGTCGGTCCAGCCCGGTTGTTCCCGCTGACGCGCCGCCACCAGCGACAGCGCGTCGGTGAGCGTCGATTCGGGCACGATGCCGTCCGCGCCCATCACCGCCAGCGCGACGATGTCCGCCTGCGGGCAGGCCTGCCGGATCAGTCCGGCGATGAAGGTGCCGTGTCCGGTGTGGCTGGCGAGCGACCCGAGGAGTGGAGTCGTGATGGCTCCCGGCCCGTCGACAGCGGCGGCCCTGATGGTCGTCGGGTCGACCTGCGGGCCGACCACCGTGCCGTCGGCCGTGGTGAAAGTCGTGTGGCACTGGTCGTTCCGGAACCAGGGATGGTCGCCCAGTCCGGTGTCCAGCACGACCACCCGCGGGCGACGTCCGGCGGATGCCGCCTGCGGCGCCGGGCCCACGAAGTCAAGCGGCCCTCGTCCGGCGTACCCGCCGGCAGTGCCGTAACCGTCGAGGCCCACGACTCCGTGTCCGAGAGCCAACGGATTGCCGCCGACCTGTTCCGCGGTGTTCATCAGGTGATCGAGCCCGACCGCAGCAGCGACGTCGGGATCCGATGACGCGCGCAATTCGGTCAGCACGGACCAGGAGTCGACCGGTGCCGCGGAACCGGTCGCCCCTATCTGCAGCCCCGTCTGGTCGTCGTCGCGCCAATGCGCCGACCACTGGCGGCGCGACAGGATCTGCTGGACGGCGGCCCGGGCCTTCGCCGCTGTGTCGGCTTCAACCGGGTGCAGCACGAGCCCGCGCGAGCAGTAGGTGGTGAAGGCCTGCGGGCGGTGTCCGCCCGTTCCAGCATGGGGATCGAGGATGGCCGCGTCCCACCGCGACAGCACCTCCGACAGCGACGACGGCGCCGCGCGGTACGACGGATACAACGGTCGGGACCGCCCGACGGCAGAGAGAAATCGTTCAGGTGGAATGACGAACTCCTTCCACGACGGGCACCACAGCGCGGCGCCGGGCTGGATCTGCCCGACAGGAGCCCGCCGAACGGTCGGTGATACCCGCGCGGGACCGACGTCAGGCGTCCGGACCGGAGACGTCCACCGGTGCCTCGCCCGGACCGCTGTCGTGCTCCGCATCATCGACCGGCACGGCCGGCTCAGCGGCGTCGGCGGCCGGCTGCAGCAGATCCTGGAGCGCATCCCGGTCCAAGCGGCGGAAGGTGCGGTCCGGCACCGTGCGTTCCAGCACGGCGACCTCCAGCTGCGCCGGCTCGAGCACCCGCGGCGCACCCTCGCCGCCGGCGCCCAGGGAGATGACCGCCGAGGACAGTGCGGTCGGCAGATCCCAACCCCGGGCGAAATGCGTCTCCATCGCCGCTGCCACCGGTTCGGTGGCGCCGCCCATCACGATGTAGCGGGTCTCCTCCATGATCGAGCCGTCGTAGGAGATCCGGTACAGCTGGTCCCGCTGACCGGGAGCACCGAGCCTGGTCTCCCCCGGCGCCGGTACCGGCTCACCGACCGAGCGGGCCACCTCGGCGACGCACAGCTCGACCTCGTAGGGCTTCTGGTGCTCGGAGAAGATCGACCCGAGGGTCTGTGCGTAGGCATTGGCCAGCCAGCGGGCGGTGACGTCGCGACGGTCGTAGGAATAGCCCCGCACGTCGGCCAGCCGGATGCCGGCGGTCCGCAGGTTCTCGAACTCGTTGTAGCGGCCGACGGCGGCCAGGCCGATGCGGTCGTAGATCTCGCTGACCTTGTGCAGCGTCGGCGAGTGGTTCTCGGCGACGAACAGCACGCCGCCGGAGTAGGTCGTCACCACCACGCTGCGGCCGCGGCCGATGCCCTTGCGGGCGTAATCGGACCGATCCCGCATGAACTGCTCGGGTGATGCGTAGACGGGCATCGTCACGGTGCTGGCGCTCCTGGCAAGGTTGTGATCGCTGCGCTGAGCGATGGATGGATCGAACGGACCGGAGTGGGTCAGCCGCCCGGTTTGGTCATCCGACCGGCGACGACGGCCTCCGACACCGCCCCGGATTCGCTGTCCGGGAGCCGGCGGGCGCCGGCGGCGGTCACCGTGATCACCACCGGATAGATCTTGCGGGTCAGATCGGGCCCGCCGGTGGCGCTGTCGTCGTCGGCGGCGTCGTACAGCGCCTCGACGGCGGCGCGCACGGCGGTCGGCAGGTCGGACGAGCGCTCGAAGCGCTTCTTCAGAGCCGACCGGGCGAACATCGATCCCGACCCGACGGCATAGAAGTCGTACTCCTCGTAGCGGCCGCCGGTGATGTCGTAGGAAAAGATCCGGCCGGCCTCCGCGGCAGGTAGCCGGTCGATGTCGAAGCCGGTGAAGAGCGGCACGACGGCCAGACCCTGCATCGCCGCGCCGAGGTTGCCCCTGATCATCGACGACAGCCGATTCGCCTTGCCGTCCAGCGACAGCCGGACGCCCTCGATCTTCTCGTAGTGCTCCAGTTCGAGCTTGAACAGCCGGACCATCTCGATGGCCAGGCCCGCGGTGCCGGCGATGCCGATCGCGGAGTGCGAGTCGGCGACGAACACCTTCTCGATGTCGCGCTGGGCGATCAGATTGCCCATGGTGGCGCGCCGGTCGCCGGCGATCACTACGCCCTCGGCGCAGGTGAGCGCGACGATGGTGGTGCCGTGCGGCGCCTGGTCAGCCGGCGGCTGGGTCCGGTGACCCGGCAGCAGGTGCGGTTCGGCGCGGGCGAGGAATTCGGTGAACGAGCCGGGACCAGGAGTCAGATACGCGGACGGGACCGCCGCCACCGGCCAGGACGAGGAGGGACGGTCGGTCACTGCCCGCCCTTTTGCACGTAGGAGCGGACGAAGTCCTCGGCGTTGGACTCGAGCACGCCGTCGATCTCGTCGAGCAGGTCGTCGGTCTCCGCCGCCAGCTTCTCGCGCCGCTCCTGGCCCGCCGCGTCACCGCCGGCCTCGCCGTCCTCGGAATCGCCGCCGCCCTGCCGACTCGTCTGCTCCTGTGCCATGACTGGTCTCCTTCACTGCGCCGGTTGCGGGATGCCGTACGTCTGGTGCTGTCGGCGCTGCCCCCGACTTTACCCAGCGGGTCCGACAACCTGGCCCACCCAGATGAAACGACCGGGTAACGGCTGGTCGCCGTACGGCGTCTCTCGCCGCCCAGTCCACCGGCGTCCCTCGCCGCTCAGTTCCGCCGGGTCAGGGCGTCGACCAACTCGCCCGCATCAGCCGAGGAATCCAGCAGGGCGCCGACGTGTGCCTTGGTGCCGCGCAGCGGATCCATCGTCGGAATGCGCACCAGCGACTCGCGGCCGACGTCGAAGATCACCGAATCCCACGATGCCGCAGCCAGACGCTCGGGATACTGGGCGACGCAGCGGCCGCGGAAGTAGGCCCGGGTGTCTTCCGGCGGTTCTGTCATGGCCACCCGGATGGCCTCGTCGGTGACCAGGCGCTTCATCGCTCCGCGGGACACCAGCCGGTTGTACAGGCCACGGTCCATCCGGACGTCGGCGTACTGCAGGTCGACCAGGGCGAGCCGCGGAGCCGCCCAGCTCAGTCCGTCCCGGCTGCGGAAACCCTCCAGCAGCCGAAGTTTCGCCGGCCAGTCGAGCGTGTCGGCCAGCTGCATGGGATCGTCGGCCAACTTGTCGAGGACGTCGGTCCAGCTGGCCAGCACGTCGGCCGTGTCCGGATCGACGTCGGTGCCGTAGGTCTCGGCGACGAAGGCCTGCGCGGCGTCGAGGTAGGCGCGCTGGATGTCGACGCCGGTATAGGACCGGCCGTCGCCCAGCTTGACGGTCGTCTTGAGCGTCGGGTCGTGGGAGATCTGGTGCACCGCCGACACCGGGTGCTCCAGATCCACCGGCATCGGCCAGCCCGCCTCGATCATCGACAGCACCAGGGCGGTGGTGCCGAGCTTGAGGTAGATCGCGGTCTCGGACAGGTTGGCGTCGCCGATGATGACATGCAGCCGCCGGTAGCGGTCGGCGTCGGCGTGCGGCTCGTCGCGGGTATTGATCAACCCGCGCTTGAGCGTCGTCTCCAGGCCGACCTCGACCTCGATGTAGTCCGAGCGCTGCGCCAGCTGGAAACCGGGCGTGGAGCCGGACGGCCCGATGCCGACCCGGCCGGCACCGGAGAACACCTGGCGGGAGGCGAAGAACGGCAGCAGACCGGCGATCAATGACGGAAACGGGGTGTCCCGTCGGCACAGGTAGTTCTCGTGCGTGCCGTAGGAGGCCCCCTTGCCGTCGGTGTTGTTCTTGTACAGCTGCACCGGCCGGGCGCCGGGAACCGAGGCCGCCAGCATGGCCGCCTCCTCCATCACCCGCTCCCCAGCCTTGTCGAACAGCACACCGTCGAGCGGGTTGGTCACCTCGGGACCGGAGAACTCCGGGTGGGCGTGATCGACGTACAGCCGGGCTCCGTCGGACAGGATGACGTTGGCCGCGCCGATGTCGTCGATGTCTGGCTCGGCGGCGCCGAACAGCGCGGACAGGTCGTAACCGCGGGCGTCGCGCAGCGGCGACTCCACCTCGTAGTCCCAGCGCGGGCGGCGGGCCCGCGGCGCCGCTACCGACGCGGCGTAGGCGAGCACGATCTGGGTGGAGGAGATGACCGGGTTGACTCCCGGCTCGCCCGGCACCGAGATGCCGTACTCCACTTCGGTCCCCATGATGCGG
>CAXSEW010000069.1:0-11972 GCA_964236185.1 uncultured Nakamurella sp.
CGTGCCGGCGGTCAACTGGCTGCTGTTCGCCGGGGTACTGGTGCTGATGCTGACGTTCCGGTCGTCCAGCAAATTGGCCACTGCGTACGGGCTCGCGGTCACCGGGACGTTGATCCTGACGACCACGCTGTTCCTGATCCTGGCCGGGTCCAGCTGGCACTGGCCCAAGTGGAGCCTGATCCTGATGGGTGTGGTGTTCGGCGGGGTGGAGCTGACCTTCTTCGCGGCCAACTTGACCAAGGTCGTGCACGGTGGCTGGCTGCCGCTGGTGATCGCGATCGTCATCGTGACGGTGATGACCACCTGGCAGCTCGGCCGGCGGTTGATCACCCAACGCCGGATCGACGCCGAGGGTTCGCTGCCGGCGTTCGTCGACAATGTGCGCTCGAGCCCGCTGCAACGGGTACCTGGCACGTCGGTGTTCCCGCATCCTGGCAAGGACACCGCGCCGTTGGCGTTGCGTGCCAACACGGAGTTCAACCACATCCTGCACGAGCACATCGTCATCATCTCGCTGCAGTCGGAGAACGTTCCACACATCCCGCCCAGCGAGCAGATCACCGTGGACGAGCTTGTCTATGCCGACGACGGCATCGTCCATCTGGCCGTCCGGGTGGGCTTCCAGGACGACCAGGACATCCCCGCGCTTCTGCGCAGGGCCGTCGGTATGAGCCCGGAGCTGCAGTTCGACCCCGACGACGCGTACTACTTCCTGTCCCGCATCGCCATCGAGCGCGGCAGAGCGCCCGGCATGGCCAGCTGGCGCAAGCGCCTGTTCATCGGCCTGTCCCACAACGCCGCCACTCCGGCGGTCTACTTCCACCTGCCGGAGGACCGCACCGTGGTGATGGGCTCGACCATCGCGCTGTAGAGGTGGTACTCACTGCACAGCCGTCTCACCGGTCATACGGTCGGCGCATGCCATCGGTGAGCGTGCGAGATCTCCGCAACCACGGCGGTGACGTGTTGGCCAGGGTCGAAAAGGGTGAAGCTGTGGTCGTCACCCGTGATGGAACGCCGGTGGCCGAGTTGCGTATCGGCGGGTCGCAAGCCGGCCGCCCGGGCATATGACGCTTTGATTGCGGCATCCGCCATCGATGCGGACCTGCCGCTCTACACCTGCAACCCGCAGGATTTCACCGGTGTCGCCGAACTCGACCTTCGCGCCGTGCCCCACCCCGACCATCGCTCCTAGCCGGCCTCACCCCGCGGCGGTCATCGAGCCAGGGTCCCCACGCGTGCCTCGTCGGGCGGGCGCGGCGCTGTAGGTGGCGGGACCGCTATCGTGACCGGTGCGCTGCACTGGTGCACCAGCGACTGACTCACCCGAAAGCGAAAGGCAACACAGCAATGTCCACCGAGACGATCGAGTTCCAAGCCGAGGCCCGTCAGCTGCTGCAGTTGATGATCCATTCCATCTATTCGACCAAGGACGTGTTCCTGCGGGAACTGATCTCCAACGCCTCGGACGCCCTGGACAAGCTGCGCCTCGCCGCCTATCAGGACAAGGACCTGGCGGTGGACACCTCCGACCTGCACATAGAACTCGAATCCGACCCGGCCGCCCGGACCCTGACGGTGCGGGACAACGGCGTCGGCATGAGCCGCGAGGAGGTCGTCGACCTGATCGGCACCATCGCGAAGTCCGGCACGGCGGAGATGCTCGCTCAATTGCGGCAGGCCCGGGAGGCCGGTACCTCGTCCGAGCAGAGCGCCGACCTGATCGGTCAGTCTGGCGTCGGTTTCTACTCCAGCTTCATGGTGGCCGACCGGGTCGAGTTGGTCACCCGCAAGGCCGGTGCCCGCGGCGGTGTCCGTTGGGAGTCCGACGGCGAGGGGACCTACACCATCTCTGACGAACCTGATGCGCCGCAGGGCACCTCGGTCATCCTGTACCTCAAGCCCGAGGACGAGCAGGATGCGCTGCACGACTTCACCCGGCCGGCCACCATCCGGGAGATCGTCAAGCGGTACTCGGACTTCATCACCTGGCCGATCCAGATGGCCGGCGAACCAACCGATGGTGAAGCGGCACCCGACCCGGTCACCGTCAACTCCCGCAAGGCGCTCTGGGCGCGCGCGCAGAGTGAGGTGTCGGACGAGGAGTACGCGGAGTTCTACCGCCACGTCAGCCACGACTGGCAGGAGCCGCTGGAGACCATCCGGCTGTCCGCCGAGGGAACGTTCGAGTACCAGGCGCTGCTGTTCCTCCCGCGCCACGCCCCGATGGACCTGTTCCTGCGCGACGGCAAGCGCGGGGTCCAGCTGTACGTCAAGCGGGTGTTCATCATGGACGACTGCGAGGCGCTGGTCCCCGAATACCTCCGCTTCGTCAAGGGCGTGGTGGACGCCAGCGATCTGTCGCTGAACATCTCGCGGGAGATCCTGCAGCAGAACCGGCAGATCCAGCTGATCCGGAAACGCCTGGTGCGCAAGGTGTTGTCGACCGTCAAGACGATGCTGGACGACGCGCCGGAGAAGTACGCGACGTTCTGGTCGGAGGTCGGCCGGGCGGTCAAGGAAGGTCTGCTCTCGGACTCGGAGAACCAGCAGGCGATCCTGGAGATCTGCTCGTTCCCGTCGACCCACGATGCGGACTCGCCGACCACCCTCGCGGCCTACGTCGAGCGGATGCCCGAGGGACAGGACGCCATCTACTACGTGACGGGCGAGTCGCGAGCGGCGCTGGAGCACTCGCCGCACATGGAAGCGTTCCGCGCCAAGGGTTACGAGGTGCTGCTGCTGACCGATCCGGTGGACGACATGTGGGTCGACGCCGTCGGCGGCTTCGGCGAGAAATCGCTGGTCTCCATCGCCCGTGGCGAGGTGGACCTGGGCGGTGACGACGTGGACGAGGCCACGAGAACGGCGTTCGCTCCGCTGCTGACGTCCATGTCCAGCGCGCTCGCCGATGACGTCAAGGACGTCCGGCTGTCCCACCGGCTGACCGACTCCGCGGTCTGCCTGGTGGGCGAGCCCGGTGACCTGACGCCGACGTTGGAGAAGATGTACCGGGCCATGGGGCAGCCGATGCCGCCGATCAAGCGGACGCTGGAGGTCAACCCGCACCACGTGCTGGTCACCAACCTGCTGGCCAGGCACGGCGAACGCCCGGACGACCAGGCCCTGACCGACACCGCGCGACTGCTGTACGGCATGGCGCTGCTGGCCGAGGGCGGCGAGCTGGCCGAGCCGGCATCGTTCGTCGCGATGTTGTCCGACCGGCTGGCCGGCGCCTTGGGCTGACCGGTCCGACTGCAGTCAGGTCCGCTGCGGATCAAACCGGCGGCTCGTCCTCGCCGGCCTCTTCCGCGGCGTCCGCCTCGGCCTTGGTGGCGTGCACGGTGTCCGGAGCGTGATCCGCCGGCCCGTAGATGGTCGACAGCACCAGCGGGTCAGGACCGGTGTTCGTGAAGTTGTGCTCGGTGCCTGCGGGGACGACGACCAGGTCTCCGCCGGTCACCGGCCGCCGCTCGCCACCGACGAAGGCTTCGCCGGTGCCGGTGAAGAAGCTCAGCAGCTGGTCGTTGTGCTCGTGCGTCTCGAGCCCGATCTCGCCCCCCGGGGGGATGGTCATCACCACCAGCTGGCTGTGCTCCCCGGTCCACACCACCCGCCGGAAAACGGTGCTGGCGGCGGCGACCTCGGCGATCTTGAAATGATCCATGGACGGAATGTTCTCACGCCGCCCACCCGCAGCGAAGCATCGCCTGCCGACGGCCGGGCAGGGCATGCTGGACAGATGAGATATCTCGATGTGGACGGGCTCGGCCCGGTCAGCCGGGTGGGCCTTGGCACGTGGCAGTTCGGTTCCAGGGAATGGGGCTACGGCAAGGACTACGCATCGACCGCCGCCGCCGACATCGTCCGGCGTGCGCTCGAGCTCGGCGTCACCCTCTTCGATACGGCCGAGGTCTACGGCACCGGCCGCAGCGAGCGGATCCTGGGCGAGGCGCTGGGGAACGATCGGTCGACGGTGGTGGTAGCCAGCAAGATATTTCCGGTGGCGCCGTTCCCCGCGGTGGTCCGCAGCCGCGAGCAGGGCAGCGCCCGGCGACTGCAGCTGGATCGCATTCCGCTCTACCAGATACACCAGGCAAACCCGTTGGTGCCGGATTCGGTGACGATGCCGGGCATGCGCACCCTGCTCGACCAGGGCCGGATCGGCGCGGTCGGGGTGTCGAACTACTCGCTGGACCGGTGGCGACGGGCGGACGCCGCGCTGGGCCGGCCGGTGGTGAGCAACCAGGTGCAGTTCTCCCTGGCCAACCCGGGACCGCTCGACGACCTGGTCCCGTTCGCGGAACGGGAGCGGCGGATCGTGATCGCCTACAGCCCGCTCGCCCAGGGCCTGCTCGGCGGGAAATACGGACCCGACAACCGTCCTGGCGGCGTCCGCGCGGTCAACCGCCTGTTCGGAGTCGAGAACCTCCGGCGGGCGCAGCCATTGCTGAACCTGTTGCGCGAATTGGCAACGGAGCTCGACGCCAAACCCGCCCAGGTGGCTCTCGCCTGGTTGCTGGCGCTACCCCGGGTGGTGGTCATCCCGGGTGCTTCCAGCGTGGAGCAGCTCGAATTCAATGTGGCGGCAGCTGATCTGGATTTGTCGGACGACCAGCGGAACGCGCTCACCGGCGCCGCCCGGGCCTTCACGCCGGTGTCTTTCGGACGGACGCTGATGGACGGCGTGCGCGCCAAGCTGGGTCGCTGACATCGGGCGGCTGTCCGCCCGCCGCGGTCAACCAAATGCGACGTGCAGAGTCTTGATCAGGCTGGACGAGAATTGCTTCGTGTAGGGTTTTTGTCATGGGTGGGAACACCCCGCTCGACCTGCTCCCGCCGGCTTTCTGATGTGACATCGTCTACCACACCGCAGGAGTCAGCCGGGTACGTAGTTATTGGTCACAATCCCTCCTCGCAGCAAGCAGCTTGCTGCCCATAGATGCAGAGTATGCGTTGTGTCGGTGCCGCACCGTGGTACCTGTCGATCAAGCCGTGGACGGTCCGTGTCTCGGCGGAATGGAGCGGTCATGAGTATCAGCAGGCGTCGTTTCCTCGGCGCGGCCGGCGCGGTTGCCGCGCCGTTGATCGCCGGTTGCGGTTTCAGCAAAGCCGCCACCGATCAGCCGAGCACCAACACGCTCAAATTCACCACCTGGGGTACCGACAGCGAATTGGCCGGTTTCCGCTCGGCCATCGACGGGTTCCAGAAGGCCAACAGCGGAGCCACCGTCGAACTCAATGCGGTGCCGTACGCGCAGATGTTCACCAATATCGACGCCCAACTGCAAGCGGGCAATCCTCCGGACATCTTCCGGGTGCCCTACTACACGTTCGGCCGGTACGCAGCCAGCGGGCAACTGCTGGAGCTGAGCTCGCACCTGGACAAGGCCTTCGGCGATCGGTTCACCCCGGCCGCCTGGGCAGCCGTGCAGAACACCGGCAAGCCATTCGGCGTCCCGCACCACACCGACACCTCAGCCATTCTCTACAACAAGACGGCGCTGCAGGCGGCCGGCATCACGACCGTGCCGACCAGGCTGGATCAGGCGTGGACCTGGACCGAGTTCGGTCAGGTGCTGGCGAAGTTACGGACTTCCATGCCCGCGACGAAATACCCGTTTGCCTACAACTGGCAGGGGAATGGGGTCACCCGCTGGCTCAGCTGGCTGTTCGAGGCAGACGGCAGCTTTCTGGCACCCGATCTGCTCCAGCCGACGATTGATTCGGCCGCGGGAAAGCTGGCGCTGGACTACACGAAAGGCTTCTTCAGCCAGCGATTCGTGCCGCCGAACAGCTCGGCCAAGTCGTCCACGCTCGCGGCCGACCTGTGGAACGCCCAGACCACGGCCATGGTCTCCTCCGGTGCGTTCGCCATTCCTGACGCCACCAAGAATCTGGCGTTCGAATGGGGCGCCACCTTCTCTCCGCGCAACAAGAGGCAAGCCAGCGATTTCGGCGGCAACGCGCTGGTCGCCACCGCGAAGACGGCACAGCCGGCGTTGGCCGCCCAGTTCCTCGACTTCATGACGGGACAGGCGCCGATGGAGACCTTCTGCGCCGGAGCATCCCTCCTCCCCACCCGGCGAGATCTGGTGGCCAGCGGGATCAAGTTCGCCGTGCGACCTGAACTCTCCCCGGTCTTCGTCGGGCAGGCGAGCACCGTTCGGCCGACGGATTCCTCCCAGGTGGCGTCCCCGTCGATGTCGAAGATCATCACGGTGTTGAAGGATCAACTGGAGCTGGCCTTCATCGGCGGGCAGAGCAGCGAGAAGACGCTGTCGGCGATGGCGACCGGGATAGCCGCGGCGACAGCCCCTGCCAAGTGACCACCGGCGGACGACCGGCGCCTTCCGGGCTCGCCGTCCCGGACCCGGAGGACGCCGCGTCGCTGGCGCCCAATGGCGCCCGGCCAGGCCGCAGGGGAGGAACCGGGCACCGGAGCGCGAAAGGTGAATCGCTGACGGCCTACGCCTTCGTTGCCCCCAACATGCTGCTGCTGCTGGTGTTCGTACTGGTGCCGCTGGGCTGGGCCGTGCTGGTGAGCTTGCAGCGAACCAATGGTTTCGGCGCCGGAGTCTTCGTCGGGCTGACGAATTACGGGCGGTTGTTCAGCGACCCGCTGTTCTGGCGATCGACGATCAACACCATCCTGTTCACGGTCATCGTGACCCCCGCCAGCATGGGATTGGGCCTGCTGATCGCCGTGTTGCTCAATTCGGCCCTGCCGGCCCGCGGCATCTTCCGGTCCATCCTGATCACGCCGATGGCGATCTCCGGAGTGGCGACGGCGTTGCTGGGGCTGCTGATGTTCGACGAGAACAACGGCTTCCTCGACAAACTGCTACTGGCCATCGGGCTACCTGAGCTGCACTGGCAGTCCGGCTCCACTGCGGCATTCGCTTCGGTGGTGCTGGTGACGCTGTGGTGGCGCGTCGGTTTCAACATGCTCATCTATCTCGCCGGCATGCAGAGCATCGGGCCGCAGCTGTACGAGGCGGCGCGACTGGACGGCGCCAGCGCCTGGAGTCGACTGCGCTACGTCACCCTGCCGCTGGTCGGGCCCTCGTCCTTCTTCCTGCTCATCCTGAACGTCATCTATTCGTTCCAGGTCTTCGACATCATCTTCGTGATGACCGGGGGTGGACCGCAGAACGCCACCTCCGTCCTGGTGACGTATGCCTATGACCAAGGCTTCGTGACCCGGGACCAGGGGTACGCCGCGGCCATCGGGATGGTGCTGCTGATCGCCATGCTGGTGTTCACCGCCGTTCAATGGCGTTCGAACCGGAGCAGGGACGTCACGGAGTGAACGAGCCGCTGACGCTGCCGGGGGTGAACGACGCGCCCGCGTCGGCCGTCCGGTTGAGTACCGAGCTAGAACGACGACGGCGTCTCCGACGGCACCGCGCCGGTACGGCGGTGCGGACCGGAACGGCGGCCGCGATCAGCGTGGTGCTGATCTTCCCGCTGTACTGGATGGTCGTCGTCGCCTTTTCCTCGCGCGCCGACCTGCTGGCCGGCGCACTCCAGATCTGGCCCCGGACCCTGACTCTGGACAATTTCCGTTCCGTGCTGTCGTCCTTCCCGGTGGCCACCTGGTTCGGGAACTCGGTGGCCATCGCCCTGGTCGTCGCGCTCATCAGCGTGACCGTCAGCACCCTCGCCGGATATGCCTTCGCCCAGCTGCGATTCCGTGGCTC
This sequence comes from uncultured Nakamurella sp., assembly GCA_964236185.1. Lineage (GTDB taxonomy): Bacteria > Actinomycetota > Actinomycetes > Mycobacteriales > Nakamurellaceae > Nakamurella. The sequence goes on from CAXSEW010000069.1 coordinate 7,704, forward strand.
GACCGTATTGTTCCTGGTGTCCCTGGCCACGCTGACGATCCCGGTGCAGGTGATCATGGTGGCGCTGTTCAAACTCGTCACCGAGCTCGACCTGTACGGCACCTACTGGGCTGTCATCCTGCCGACCGCGGCCTCGGCATTCGGTGTGTTCCTGGCCCGGCAATTCATCCTGGCCATTCCGCGCGACCTCATCGAGGCGGCCCGCATCGACGGCGCCGGCCACCTTCGGGTTTTCCGGAGCGTGGTGCTGCCGCTGTCCCGGCCGTTGCTGGCGGTGCTGTTCTTCATGAGCGTGCTGCAGACCTGGAACGACTTCGCGTGGCCGTTGATCGCACTCAAGCAGAACCAACTGTTCACGTTGCCCATCGGGCTGCTGTACCTGCAGGGTCAGTTCGGTTCCGACTACGGCGGGACCATGGCCTTCGCGTTGCTCAACGTCACCCCGATGGTGCTGCTGTTCCTGATCTTCCAGCGCTATTTCGTACAGGGCTTCGCGCGCAGCGGCATCCGCTGACTGGCTGGGCGGCTCCGGCGGTCGCGTGTTCGGGGAGTCGAGGAAAGGGTCGAGATGGCGGCTGTCTGATGGTGCGGGCTTGCTCGACGTTTCGACGCGGGCCACCGCGAGAGCGTGGCGCCGATCAGCGCTTCTCGCAGGCGACGCTGTCCCTGTCCCGATCCATCTTGACATTGGCCTTATAGACGGCGTTATCGCGCTTGAAGGTGGTGACCGGCTTGAAGCTCTTGCCGGTGCCTTTGTCCTGGGCGCCGGTTCTGCCCACTTCGTGCGGGTAGACGGCGTTGAGCTGGGTGCAGTTGGCGAACACGCGAGGTTTGGGCGCCGCATCCGCGGTGGGCGCGGTGATGATGCCCATGCAGAGAACTGCGCTCAGCACGCCGGCGGTACACGGAGCGGTGAGGAGACGGTGCATCGGAGCTTCCTTCCAGGCGCGGTAGCCCTCCTTGGGCTCGTGCACAACGATGACGGCCGACGACGTTTCGCCGTGGCGGGATCACCGTGGCTCACCCGGTCGAAGGCGCTGTCCACACCATCGAGGCCAGGCCGCAACTGCGCGTCAGCTGGCCACCGGACGGCGGCTGACCCGGCCCGCGAGAACACCCGCGGCGGAGAACACCACCAGCACGACGCCGGCAGCCACGGCTGCCCACGCCGCGGCGACGGCACCGTTGGCCTGCGCGGCCACGCCGCCGGCGACAGCGACGATGATCAGGGCGGCGCCGAGCGCGGTGAACAGTCGTACGCCGAAGGCGCGACCGAAGGGCATGAAGTGCACTCCCACCACGAAGACCACCCACACCGGCGTGAGCACCGACTCATGCAGGAGTCGAAGAACCCACGCGCCCAACGGAATTGTCACCAACTAGGCCGCTACGCAGATCCAGTACGTGCGCAGGGCGGCGCGCGTCGGGGCAGGTCCACCGGGCCGATCGCGAGTCCTGGTCCTGATCGGCGCGGATGGCGCACCGACCGTGGCGGAGTTGATGAGGACGAACAGCACTCCGCCGATCGCCCCGATGGTGGGTCCGAGTCGTTCTCCCACAACGATCGTGAACCCAGGTAGACACCGTCAATCAAGCAGTGCCCGTGATGGTGCCGGCTCTCGTCTTCGGAATCGGACAAATGGCTTGAGTTTCCGACGCCGTAAATAGCATTCCCGGTGGTCGGCTGCCGGCTCATGTCACGTCACCGGGTGGAGCGCCTACTGTTCATCTCGTCGTCCCCTGCCGGTCGTCGGCAGGGGGTTCGCTGATGCGATGACCGGACTGGGCGGAGCGGCGGTGGTGACACCACGAAAACCTGCGGTGCAGGGGCCGGTCGAGGTGATCGGCGCGGTCCCCGCAATCGCAGTCTCCATGCTGTCCAAGCGGTTCGGTCGTCGCACTGCAGTCCGGAACGTCAGCTTCACGGTGCGAACAGGACACATCCACGGGCTGCTCGGACCCAACGGTGCGGGCAAGACCACCACACTGCGCCTGCTGCTGGGCACGGTTCGGCCGGACGCGGGCACCATCGAGTTCGGCGGCGCTGCGGTGGCTCCGGACCTGCCCCGAGGTCAGTGCGGCGTCGCGGGTTTCGTCGGCACGCCTGGCTTCTACCCGTACCTGACGGCGAGCCGCAATGTGGAGCTGCTGTCGGCGCTGACCGGCCCGGCGGCAGCAGGTCGGGTCGAAGAACTGCTGACGCTGGTGGGCTTGGCGGACCGGGCGCAGAGCAAGGTGCGAACGTTTTCCACCGGCATGCGTCAGCGGTTGGCGCTGGCCGCGGCGCTGATCGGCGAGCCCGACATCCTGATCGTCGACGAGCCGGCCGCCGGCCTGGATCCGGCCGGCCTCCGCGCATTGTCAACGATGCTCACCGAACTGACCGACAGAGGCTGCACCGTGGTGCTGTCCAGTCACGACCTCGACGAGGTCGAGCGTCTCTGCTCCGACGTCACGGTGCTGCGCGAGGGCGAGATTGTCTACGACGGCTCGATGGCCGGTCTCCACCGCACCGCGCCGAACCGGTGTTGGCGTCTGCACACCACCGATGACGACGCGGCTGCCGGAATGGCAGCCGGCATGCCGGGCATACAGCTCACCCGCGACACCGGCGGCCTGCTGGTGGAATCGGATGTCGGGAACGTCGACGGCCTGGTGTTGGCGCTGGCCGCGAACGGCGTCGCAGTTCGTGAGCTGTCCCGCCAGCAGCTGGCGCTCGAATCCTTGTTCTTCCAGCTGACCGAACAGCCGCGGCCGGCCCCGTGACTACCACGAGCCCGCGAGGCACCGCCGATGCCAGAGCCCACGACAGCATCCGGCATCCGCTGTGGTTGACCTACCAATGGGAGTTGGAGAAGTTGACGGCGCAGTTCCGGACGCGGCTGGCGCTTCTGTCGGTGGTAGCCGGACCGGTGTTGTTCGCCGTCGGCCTGAAGTTCGCCACCGACGTACCGGCCGACACCCTGTTCGGCAGGTGGGTCGGTGATTCGGGGTTCGCGATCCCGTTGGTCGTCCTCGGCTTCGCCGGGGCGTGGGGATTTCCGCTGCTCACCTGCCTGGTGGCCGGCGACATCTTCTCGGCCGAGGATCACCACCACACCTGGACCGGGCTCTTGACCCGATCGGTCAGCCGGCGTTCCGTCTTCGGCGGAAAAGTGCTGGCGGCAGCCACCTACAGCGTGGTTGCGGTGGTGCTGCTCGGACTGTCGAGCATGCTGTCCGGTCTGATCAGCGTGGGCGACCGGCCACTCGTCGGGCTGACCGGCAACTTGCTACCGGCCGGCCGCGCCGCCGGACTGGTGGCGGCCGCATGGTTGTCGACGCTGCCCGCCGCGCTGTCGTTCGCGGCCCTGGGTATCGCGGTGTCGATCGCCACCCGCAACAGCCTCGCCGGCATCCTGGCGCCGACGGTGCTGGGCCTGCTGCTGCAGCTGCTGCAATTGGTCGGTGGAGGTGTCGATGCCGTCCGGCCGTTCCTGCCCGGAGCGTCGTTCCAGTCCTGGGTGGGCCTTTTCGTCGACCCGCTGTCCGCCGGTGCCACCGCCGCGGGCATGGTGTCGGCCGGAATCTACAGCGCTGCTCTACTTCTCGTCTCCTGGCTGTTGTTCCGTCGAACCGACATGGTCGGCACGTGAGCCGCCCGACGGAGACCGGCCCGCCGCGGCTCACCGTGCTTGCGCGCACTTTCCGGCCGGCGGCATTGCGGACCGTCCTGGTCGTGTCGATCGCTGCCGGAGCCGTCGGATGCGGTCAGCCCACCGTCACCAGCAACCGCCTGCAGGACGCGGTAGGGGTCAGCTTCTCGCGGTTGTTCGTGCTGCAGCAGAACGAGCTCGGGCATTCAGTCGCGCCGCCCGACCACTCCGCCTCGTGCTCCCGCAACGGCTCCGGCTCCCTCACCGGCGCGGGCGGTTGGACGTGCATCGTCCACTTCCCCGCGGGGGACGGCCACATCGAGCCGCTGGCCTTCGATGTCGAGGTGCAACCAGCGGGGTGCTACACCGCAGCCGGACCGGCGGCGGCAGTCGGACCACAGCAGCTGCAGAGCGCGAGCGGACCCACCGTCACCAATCCGTTGTTCGCCTTCGATGGTTGTCTGCAGACAGGCTGACCGGTCCCGCTGAGGCGGCAGCCCGACTGCGCTGCTTCATCATTCGCTGTTCATCTGGAATTTGTGAACGAAATTGCACTGCGCTTCTAGCGTAGCTAAGAGTGTCCGCAGCAGCGTGGCGCTACATCGTCAAGGAAGTCGGGTAGGCCTGTGTCACG
>CAXSEW010000070.1:0-11933 GCA_964236185.1 uncultured Nakamurella sp.
CACCGAAGCCGGCCGCGCAGACCAGGCCCGCCGCCCGGCGGACACCGCGAAACAGCCCTCACACCGTCACCACGCCGGACGGCGAGGCCGAGGTCGTCGTGGCGCCGGCGGACGTCGTCCCGAAGGGTGCGCGCGTGAAGCCGACAACCCGCCAGACACCGCCGAAACCGCCCGGGCAACCGGCCCCGGGCGCGCCGGCCGCCGATTCGTCCGACGAGCCAATCGGGATGTGACCTGCATTCCGGCCGGGGTGGGCCCGGCCGGAGCAGGGTGGCGCTGGATCGGCTCGACCGGACAACCGCTCGGCCGGAGCGCTGCTCGTGCCGGCGCCACCGCCAGCACCAGTAGGCTGGAGAAATGGATTTCGTCGACCCGGTGATCCTCGCGATCACCTACCTGCTGGAGATCGGCGCGGCTTTACTGGGTGTCTTCGCGGTCGTCGATGCGGGCTCGCGACGCCCCGACGCCTTCGCCGCGGCGGACAAGCAGACCAAGGGCACGTGGAGTGGGATCACCGCCGCATGTGCAGTGGTCAGTGTGCTGGGCCTGCTGTTCCACGGTGCGTTCGGGGCGCTGAGCCTGCTCTGGCTAGCAGCACTGATCGGTGACCTGGTCTATGTGCTAGACGTCCGCCCCAAGCTGCGCGAAGTACAGCGCGGTTCCCGGTGGTAGGCCCGCTGCGGACATCGTCGACCTGCGTAACGGAAGCGGTCGGTACCCCCTGCTGAACGAACTGCGCCCGACCTGGGATCACGTCGGGCGCAGTTGGCGACGGTGGGCAGCGCAGTTGGCGGTAGGCGGTCGTTCAACCGGAGTGCTGGAGCTGAGCACCCGGTCCGGTCAGTGGGCGAGCGTCTCGCCCTGCGCGGCGGCTTCGGCCTCGGCCGCCAGTCGCTTGGTCTCCCGGCCGAAGGAGATACGGATTTCCGTCTCGGCGTCGCCGCGGCCCACCCAGTTCGCGCCCTCGACGCTCTTGCCGGGCTCCAGATCCTTGTAGACCTCGAAGAAGTGCTGGATCTCGAGGCGTTCGAAGATCGACATGTCGCCGATGTCCTGCAGGTTGGCCTGCCGCGGATCGTTGGCCGACACGCACAGCACCTTGTCGTCCGGGCCCTTTTCGTCCGTCATGCGGAACATGCCGATGGCCCGGGCGAGAATCAGGCAACCCGGGAAGGTGGGCTCGGAGAGAAGTACGAGCGCGTCCAGTGGATCGCCATCCTGGCCCAGGGTGTTGTCGATGAAGCCGTAGTCGGCCGGGTACTGCGTAGCGGTGAAGAGGGTCCGGTCCAACCGGATGCGCCCACTGTGGTGGTCAACTTCGTACTTGTTGCGGCTGCCCTTGGGGATCTCGATGGTGACGTCGAATTCCACGACTGTTCATACCTTCTCTCGCCTCGTTGCGATCGACCCCGGGGTCGAACACCGCCGGTGGGATGATCGTAACTGCAGTTCGAGGCCCGACCGCGAGCGAACGTCCGGACCGCTGCCGTACTGCGGCCCGAGGTCGGCGGCCCTGGCGCGGCTGTGTCAACTGCTTGTCTGAAGACTCTAGTCTGGGGTCAAGCGGGGAATGGGGTTCGGGGCCGGCACCACCCCATCGCCGGGCGAGGTATCAATCACACCACCCGGCGGTCGGTCGGACTCCCCGCGAAATGCCGCAGGAGCAACGACGCCGCTCGCGATGCCCGAAGGAGAAAGTGTGTCCAGGACGCGTTCAGCCGGCCGCAGGTCGTTGGTCATCGTGCTGTCGCTGATGCTGGTCGCGGGTGTCGCTACGGCTGGGGTCTTCCTCTGGCCCAAATTCGCGAAGACGACGGCATCCTCGACGGGGGCGTCGATCAGCTCCGTGGTGCCGATGCCGACCGTGTCCGCCGTCGAGCCACCCGTGGCTGCGGCAGTGGTGAAGGTGAAACCGCTGGCCGTCGCCGCGGGCAAAGTACCGACGGTCGCGGGCATCTCCCGGAAGATTGCGCCGGCCCTGGCGAACCCGGGCATGGCCCGGTACACCGGAGTCGTGCTGGACGGCGCGACCGGCAAGGTGCTGTGGAACAAGGCATCGTCCACGGCCACCCAGCCCGCCTCCACCCAGAAGCTGCTGACCGGTGCGGCGGTGCTCACCAAGATCGATCCGAACAGCCGCTTCGTGACAAAGGTCGTGCAGGGGCCGCAGGCCGGTGACGTGGTGTTCGTGGGTGGCGGTGATGTCACTCTCTCGGCCCGTGCCGCCAACGTGACGACGGTGTACGAGGGCGCGCCGACCGTGGCCGATCTCGCCGCCCAGATCATCGCCTCCGGCTACCAGGTCAAACGCATCCTGCTGGACACCAGCTACTGGTCCGGCCCGGACCTGGCCGACGGCTGGGACCCCAACGACATCCCGGGTGGCTTCATCACCCACATGCAACCGTTGATGGTCGACGGCGATCGGAAAGATCCGTCGAAGGAGGATTCCCCGCGCACCGGGACGCCGGCGATCACCGCGGGCAAGGCACTGGCGAGGGCGCTGGGGGACGCGGCAATCCCGGTCGCCGACGGCACCGCCCCCAAGAACGCGAAGGTGCTGGGCACCGTGTCCTCCCAACCGATACCGGTGCTGCTGTCGCAGGCCCTGCTGAACTCCGACAACGTGCTGGCCGAGGCGCTCGCCCGCCAGGTGGCGATCTCCCTCGGCGGGGCGCCGAGCTTCACCGGGGCCTCGCAGGCGATCGTCATCGCCCTGCAGGACCTCAGGCTCGACACCATCGGCGTGACCCTGGCGGACGGATCGGGGTTGTCCCATCTGGACTTGGCGCCGACCGGGTTGCTCGGCGCAGTCCTCGGCCTGGCGGTGAGCGGCAAGGTTCCGGCGCTGCGCGGACTGCTCAGTGGGCTGCCCGTCGCCGGCGTCTCGGGCACGCTGAGCAAGGCCGAGGGCAGGTTCCAGAGCGCACAGGCCAAGGCCGGTATCGGCTGGGTCCGGGCGAAGACCGGTTCCGTCGACTTCACCTACGCTCTCGCCGGTTACGTCCCGGACGTGGACGGGCGGCTCCTGGTCTTCGCGCTGAACTCCAACGGCGTGTTCTCCTCGGGGCCGAATCAGACGCGCCCAGCGCAGGATGCCTTTGCGGCGACCCTGCGCACCTGCGGCTGCAGCTGACCGGACGGCGTGCAGCAGCGGCATCGAAACGGTGGGGTGCTCTACCGTTGATCCATGGCTGCTGAAGCGATCGACTGGGGTACGGCGGTCCGGGCCGGGCAGCGACTGGCTCCGAGTGGGCCGAACGTCTCTGCAGCGCAGGCCAGGCAGGCGGTCGACGATCTGCAGCAGTTCTCGGCAAAGGCCGAGCTCATCGTGCGGGACACCACCGGGCTGGGCGACGGCCTGCCGGTCGAGGCTGCCGCCATCGTGGATCGGCCGCACTGGATCGAGGCGACCGCCCGGGGCATGGCCGAGCTGACCGCTCCGCTCGCCGCCCGGCTCGGCGACAAGATCTCGCAGGCGCCGAAGGCCAAGGCGGTGGCCGGCGCCCAGATCGGTCTCGTGCTCAGCTTCCTGTCCAGCCGGGTGCTCGGGCAGTACGACCCACTGGCGCCGCCGCTGCCCGGTTCGGTCTCGGGCGCTCCCGGGCGCCTGCTGCTGGTGGCTCCGAACATCATCAAGGTGGAACGCGAACTCTCGGCGGACCCGGTCGATTTCCGCATGTGGGTCTGTCTGCACGAGAGCACCCACCGGCTGCAGTTCACCGCCGTTCCCTGGCTGCGCGAGTACTTCCGGTCGATGGTGTCCGACTTCGCCGCCGCGGCGGACACCGATCCCGGGGAGCTGCTCGGCCGCCTGGTCAGTGCTGTCACCGGGCGCGGCGGTGAGCGCGGCTCGTGGATCGAGACGATCCAGTCCCCCGAGCAACGCGTCCTGTTCGATCAGATGATGGCGTTGATGACCCTGCTCGAGGGGCACGCCGACCATGTGATGGATGCGGTGGGGCCGACCGTCATCCCATCCGTCGCGAGGATCCGCGAGTCCTTCACGGTCCGGCGGAAGAAGGGTCGCGGACCGTTCGACCGGATCCTGCGGGCGCTGCTGGGGATGGACATGAAGATGGCGCAGTACGTCAAAGGGGCCGCCTTCGTCGGGACGGTCGTCGACCGGGTCGGCATGGACGCCTTCAACACCATCTGGACCTCACCGGACACCTTGCCCACGCGCGCCGAGACCACCGACCCGGAGAGCTGGATCGCGCGGGTCTGCCCGTGAGTGAGCAGCGAGGGACGAGCGAGGAGCGGAGCGAACGAGGCGATGAGCGCCTGCGCGAAGAGCGGTCGAGCACCGAGTGAGCATCGCGGCTCGGCTCGGGAGCGCCAGCGGACACGGAGCGGAGCGAACGAGGCGATGAGCGCTCGCGGGAACAGCGATCCAGCATGACGATCGCGCTGGTCACCGCCGCGGTGACGAGCTGGTTGCGGTCGTTCGCCGGCCCGGACACTGCGATCACCGTCGCCTGCTCCGGGGGTGCGGACTCCCTGGCCCTGGCCCTGGGGGCACTCGCCGCGGTCCCAGGCTCCCGACTGGACGCCGTGACGGTGGATCACCAATTGCAGCCGGGGTCGAGTGAGCTTGCCGTGCACACCGCCGCCCAGTTGCACGCCATCGGGTACGACACCGTCCGGATCGACACCGTCTCGGTCACTGCTGATGGTGGACCGGAAGCCGCTGCGCGCGCCGCGCGGTACGCCACGCTGCGGCCGGAGCGGGGTGGAGCGTTGCTGCTCGGGCACACCGCCGATGATCAGGCCGAAACCGTGCTGCTGGGTCTTGGCCGTGGTTCGGGCCCGCGGTCGATCGCCGGCATGTCGCCGTTCCGGCCGCCATGGGGCCGTCCGCTGCTGGACCTGCGGCGGGCTGACACCGAAGCGGCCTGCCGGGAGGCCGGCGTCGAATTCTGGCTGGATCCGCACAATGTCGACGACGCGTTCACCCGGGTGCGGCTGCGCCGGGAGGTGCTGCCGCTGCTGGAGGACGTGCTCGGCGGGGGAGTCACTCCGGCACTGGCCCGCACCGCCCAGTTGCTCGCCGAGGACCTGGCGGCGCTGGACTACCTGGCCGCCCGGGTGCTGGCGGATGTCTGGCACCAGGGCGGCGCCGTCGATCTGGTCGGTCTGGGCCGCCATCCGGTGGCGCTGCGGCGCCGGGCGCTACGGGCCTGGGCCGATGCGGTCGGTGCGAAGGCGCTGACCGCCGATCACCTGCTCCGGCTGGACTCGTTGGCCACCGGCGAGCGGGGCAGTGGTGCGGTACGGCTGCCCGGCGCGCTGGACGCGGTGCGCACCGGTTCGCTGCTGCGGGCTGTGCCGGCCGGCTGACTCCGGGGTTCTGCGAGCCCGCACCGGATGGACGGTGACCCCGGCGGGGTGGCAGGCTGGCGCCGACTGCCCGACCCGCCGGGTGGCACGCGAACTACTCCTTGGAGACACGTGTCCGGTCCGGAAACCATCCCGACCTCCGTCAGCACTCCGCTGACCACCGTGCTGACCTCCGGTCACGCCGTGCGACCCGGGCCGGACGACGCTGACCCGGGCGTGGCACACGGGTACCACGGCGAGATCGCGGCGACGCTGATCCCCGAGGACGTCCTGCAGGCGAAGATCAGAGCACTGGCCCAGGCTGTGGCGGCCAACCACACCGGGGACAGTCCGCCGCTGCTGGTGTGCGTGCTCAAGGGTGCGGTGATGTTCGTCACCGACTTCGCGCGGGCGCTGCCGATCCCCGCCGAACTGGAGTTCATGGCGGTCAGCTCCTACGGATCGGCGACGTCGTCCTCCGGCGTCGTCCGCATCCTCAAGGACCTCGACCGGGACATCAGCGGCCGGCGGGTGGTGATCGTCGAGGACATCATCGACTCCGGCCTCACCCTCTCCTGGCTGCAGAAGAATCTGGCCACCCGGGGACCCGCCTCCATCGAGATCGTCGCGCTGCTGCGCAAGCCCGAAGCCGTCAAGGTCGAGGTCGAGGTCGCCTACGTCGGATTCGACATCCCGACCGACTTCGTCGTCGGATACGGACTCGACTTCAACGAGCGCTACCGCGACCTGCCGTTCGTCGGCCTGCTGTCCGAGCACCTCTACGCCTGAGCACTCCGGCCGGCAGCGGCGTCCCACAGTGGTCTTGGCCGAACCGATTTCGACGCCGTCCGCGGACCTGCGGAGCGGCGAAAGAGCCTGATCACGCCCAGCGCGAACGGCGTCAGCGATCCCGGCGGGAACCAAACGGCTGCGCTGTACGCTCATTCCATTGGTTGTGTCCTGGCGCGACCCGGCGTGGGGTTGGTCGACAGACCGTCCCTGGTCGGTGGAACGTCGGGTATGGCTGTCGAACATTCACGCACATCTGCAGACTGCAGCGCCTCGCCCGGGGTCTCGACTGCTCGTCTGATTCTTCAAGAGAGGTGGAGGCCGCGAGCCGGCCGAACGCCACATGGATCGTAAGCGCCTCATCCGCTCGCCACTGCTGTGGGTGGCAGTGCTCGTCGTTGCCTACCTGCTGTACTCCTATCTGTCGGACGACACCAAGGACTACAAGGTCGAACCGACGTCGGTCGTGCTCACCCAGCTGTCGGACGGCAATGTCACCAACGCCGTGATCGACGACAAGGAACAGCGCGTACGGATCGACCTGAAGACACCGGTCGATGGTGCGAGCAAGATCTTCGCGCTCTACCCGGACGCCGCCGCCGACGATGTCTTCAAGGCCGTCCAGGCCGCCAAGGTCGCCAAGTACGACACCCAGGTGACGAGCGAGTCCGGGCTGTTCTCACTGCTGATCTACCTGATCCCGATCGGCCTGATCATCCTGTTCCTGCTGTGGATGATGAACAACGCCCAGGGCGGCGGCAACAAGGTGCTGTCCTTCGGCAAGTCGAAGGCGAAGCTGCTCAACAAGGACATGCCGCAGACCAAGTTCACCGACGTCGCCGGCGCGGACGAGGCGGTCGAGGAGCTCGACGAGATCCGCGACTTCCTGCAGAACCCGGCCCGCTACCAGGCGCTCGGGGCCAAGATCCCCAAGGGTGTACTGCTGTACGGGCCCCCCGGAACCGGCAAGACGCTGCTGGCCAGGGCCGTCGCCGGTGAAGCCGGAGTGCCGTTCTACACGATTTCCGGGTCCGATTTCGTCGAGATGTTCGTCGGCGTCGGCGCCAGCCGGGTCCGCGATCTGTTCGAGCAGGCGAAGGCGAACTCGCCGGCGATCATCTTCGTGGACGAGATCGACGCGGTCGGCCGGCACCGCGGCGCCGGTATGGGCGGCGGGCACGACGAGCGCGAGCAGACCCTGAACCAGTTGCTGGTCGAGATGGACGGGTTCGAGGCCAAGGGCGGCATCATCCTCATCGCGGCCACCAACCGGCCCGACATCCTCGACCCCGCGCTACTGCGTCCTGGCCGGTTCGACCGGCAGATTCCTGTAGGGCAGCCGGATCTCAAGGGTCGTCAGGCCATCCTGGCGGTGCACGCCAAGGGCAAGCCGTTCTCTCCGGACGTCGAGTTCCTGCCGCTGGCCAAGCGCACCGTCGGCATGTCCGGCGCCGACCTGGCCAACGTCATCAACGAGGCCGCGCTGCTCACCGCGCGGACCCACGGCACGGTCATCACCAACGCCGCGCTGGAGGAGTCCGTCGACCGCGTCGTCGGCGGTCCGGCCCGCAAGGGCAAGATCATCTCGGAGAAGGAACGCAAGATCACCGCGTACCACGAGGGTGGACACGCGCTGGCGGCATGGGCCATGCCCGATCTCGAGCCGGTCTACAAGGTGACGATCATGCCGCGCGGCCGCACCGGCGGTCACGCGCTGGTGGTGCCCGAGGATGACAAGGGCCTGATGACCCGTTCGGAGATGATCGCCCGGCTGGTGATGGCACTGGGTGGTCGCGCCGCCGAGGAGCTGGTGTTTGCCGAGCCGACCACGGGTGCGTCCTCCGACATCGCCCAGGCGACCAAGATCGCGCGCGCCATGGTCACCGAGTACGGCATGTCGGCCAAGCTCGGTGCCGTGAAGTACGGCACCGGCGACGACGAGCCGTTTCTCGGCCGCACCTACGGTCACTCCCCGGACTACTCGATCGAGGTCGGCTCCGAGATCGACGGCGAGGTACGGGCGTTGATCGAAGCGGCCCACACCGAAGCCTGGTCCGTCCTCAACGAGTACCGCGACGTGCTGGACGAGCTGGCTGCCAAGTTGCTGGAGCGGGAGACGCTGGACCGCAAGGACCTGGAGGTGTTGTTCGGCTCCGTCGTCAAGCGGCCGCGCATCACGACTTTCGACGACTGGGGCCAGCGGGTACCGTCCGACCGCCCGCCGATCAAGACGCCCGGGGAGCTGGCGATCGAGCGCGGCGAGCCGTGGCCGCCGCCGAGCCTGCAGAAGGCGCCGGTCCCCATCGGTGCCGGCAGTTCGCCCTACAACGGTCAGCAGCCGATCCCGACCGGTGCCCCCTACGGGCAGCCGTACAGCTATCCGGCGCCGCAGGGTGCTCCGGCCAACTACCCCTATCCGGGACCGACGCCCTACCGAGCCTCCGGCCCGAGCCAGCAGCCGCCGCCCAACTGGACGGGTGGGGTCCTGCCCGGCCCGCTCGCGCCGCTGCCGGGCAACGGCTGGAACGGCGGCCAGCAGAACGGCGGACCACAGGCCGGCGGCCCGCAGAACGGCGGATCGCCGACCAATGGCTGGACCGGCAACGGTCACACCAACGGCCACCCCTACGCCAACGGTCAGCAGGCCAACGGTCAGCCGGCCAACGGTCAGCCGGGTCACGGCCCACAGGGGAACGGCTCACCGGCCAACGGTCAGCCGGGTAACGCCGCGCCGCCCAGCGGTGGGCACCGCAGCGAGCAGGGCAATGCGGACGATGGTCCGGTCGACCCCTGGGCGCCGCCCGGTCACCACCGCCGGTGACGACTGTCCGGGAGACGTCCTTGCCACCTGCCTTCGACCAGGCAAGAGCCGAGGCGGCGGTCCGCGAGTTGTTGATCGCGGCCGGTGAGGACGTCGATCGGGACGGGTTGAAGGAGACCCCGGCACGGGTGGCCCGGGCGTTCGCCGAGCAGTTCAGTGGCCTGCACATGAACCCCGATGAGGTGCTGGCGACGGTGTTCGCGGAGAACCATTCCGAGATGGTGCTGATCCGCGACATCCCCATGTACTCGACCTGCGAGCACCACCTGCTGCCGTTCTTCGGACACGCGCACGTCGGGTACATCCCCGGCCGGGACGGCAAGGTGACCGGCCTGTCGAAGCTGGCCCGCGTGGTGGAGGGCTACTCGAAGCGGCCACAGGTCCAGGAACGGCTGACCACGCAGATCGCGGAGGCGCTGGTCCGCCGGCTCAATCCGGCCGGGGTCATCGTCGTGATCGAGGCCGAGCACCTGTGCCTGGCCATGCGCGGTATCCGCAAACCCGGCGCGGTGACCACCACGTCCGCGGTCCGCGGTGTCTTCCAGTCGCAGGCCAGTACCCGAGCCGAGGCGATGAGCCTGATCACGGGTAGGTGATGGAGGTGATTGCGCGATATCCGGCGGTCGGGCACCGCAGCTGGGTGTTCGGCGTCCTCAACGTCACTCCCGACTCGTTCTCCGATGGCGGCCGGTGGGATTCCGCCGACCGAGCGATCGAGCACGGTCTGGCGCTGGTCCTGGACGGCGCCGATGTGGTGGATGTCGGCGGCGAGTCCACCCGGCCTGGAGCCGCCCGCGTCGACGCGGAGACGGAGGCGGCCAAGGTGCTGCCGGTCATCCGGGCGCTGAGCGAACGAGGTGTCCTGTGTTCGGTGGACACCACCCGGGCGACCGTGGCAGCCGCAGCGGTTGCGGCCGGTGCACAACTGATCAACGACGTCTCGGGCGGTCTTGCCGACCCGGACATGGCGCGGGTGGCTGCCGACACGGGCGTGCCCTGGATCCTGATGCACTGGCGCGGGCACAGTGCATCCATGCAGCAGCAGGCCACGTACCGGGATGTGGTGGCCGAGGTGAGACGGGAGTTGCTGATCCAGGTGGACCGTGCGGTCGACGCCGGGGTGGACGAGCAGAGTCTGGTCCTCGACCCGGGTCTGGGGTTCGCCAAGACCTCCGAGCACAACTGGGCGTTGCTGCGCGGGCTGGACGAGTTGGTCGGCTGTGGCCTGCCGGTGTTGGTCGGTGCGTCGCGCAAGCATTTTCTCGGTCGACTGCGGGCGGACCCGGCCGTCGGGCTGCGTCCGCCCGACGACCGTGACGCGGCGACCGCAGCGGTGTCCCTGCTCGTCGCGCAGGCCGGTGCCTGGGCGATCCGGGTACACGCACCGGCCGCCACCCGCGACGCCCTGGCGGTGCTGTCACGGCTGCGGAGCGAGGAGCAGGGCGGCAGCCCGGCGTCCGTTCTCGACGCCGCCCGGCCCGCCCGCGCAGTGCGCCGCACCGAGGCATGGACCCACCATGGCTGACCGTCTCACCCTCACCGGGCTGCGGGTGACGGGGTTTCACGGCGTGTTCGAACACGAGCGCCGGGACGGCCAGGACTTCGTCGTCGACATCACGCTGTGGCTGGACCTGTCCGCCGCGGTCGCCAGCGACGACCTGACGACGACGGTGCACTACGGCGAACTGTCCCAGCTGGCGGCCCAGATCGTCGCCGGGCCGCCCAGGAACCTGATCGAGGCGGTGGCCGGCGAGATCGCGGACACGATCATGGCGACCTACGCCCCGCATGCGGTCGAGGTCACCGTGCACAAACCGTCCGCACCGATCCCGTCGGATTTCCAGGATGTGGCGGTCACCATTCGGCGGTCGTCCAAGCGCGCCGGCATTCGCGCGGAACGGGCTCCGGAGTGAGTCGCGCCGTCCTCTCCCTGGGCTCCAACCTCGGGAATCGGCGCCGTCACCTGTCCGAGGCCGTGCGAACGCTGGGCGCCGAGGTGGAGGCTGTCTCGGCGATGTACCGGACCCCGCCGTGGGGCCCTGTGCCGCAGGACGACTACTACAACGTCGTGGTGATCACCTCCTCGCCCGACCGGGACGCCTACGGCTGGTTGGCCCGCTGCCAGGAGCTGGAGCACGCGGCCGGCCGGGTCCGGGACATCCGGTGGGGACCGAGAACCCTCGACGCAGACGTCGTCGTGGTCGACGGCGAGGATTCGGTGGACCCGGACTTCGTGCTGCCGCATCCCCGGGCGTACGAGCGGGCTTTCGTGTTGCTGCCGTGGGCCGAGCTCGAGCCGGATGCGGTGCTGCCCGGCCATGGGCCCATCGCCGTACTGCTGGCCGATCTGGATGTGCAGGGCATCGCCGCGGTCGGACATGTCGACTGAGCGCGAGCCGGCGTACCGGATGGGACCGACCCGCCCGCAGGATCTGCTGACGGTGGCGTTGGTAGGGGTGCTGCTGGGCTACCTGCTGGTCCGGCTCAACTACGGCCGGCTTCCGCCGCTGCCCCGACTCGCCGGTCTGGCAGCGGCAGCGCTCGGCATCGCAGAGACGATCTTCGGGCACGGTCTGCGGGCCCGGATCCAGGCCGGCGGCAGGCCTGACGGATCGCGATCGCGCCCGCCGGTGCCGCCGCTCACGGCCGCCCGCGCGGTGATGGCAGCGAAGGCGACATCGCTGGCCGGCGCAGCCTTCGGCGGACTGTGGATCGGTCTGCTCGCCTACGTGCTGCCCTCGGCCGGTGTGGTGGTCGCCGCCCGGTCCGATTCGGTCACCGCCGCCGTCGGGCTCTCCGGGTCGGTGGTGATGATCGCCGGTGCGCTCTATCTGGAGTTCTGCTGCCGCGCGCCCCGTGATCGCACTGACGATCCGCTGCGTCGTGCCTAGTCGTCGATGGCGCGCACCTGTGCGTCACCTGGTGGAAACGTCGGCAGGGCCGGGAACGCCTGCTCGATCTCGTCGCGCAGCCGGCGGCGCAGCGCGTGAACGGGCTCGGCGAA
>CAXSEW010000071.1:0-11930 GCA_964236185.1 uncultured Nakamurella sp.
CGTTGTGCAGCGTTGGATCCGTGGTCGGCACGACGCCGCCGGCCTCCTGGGAACCGGGGTCGAACGCACTGCCGTCGGGCCGGACCACCTGCACACCGATCTGCGCCAGCCCCGCGGTGAGACGCTCCTGAACCGCTGGCGTGCGGGCCCGGTCGAAGGCGTAGATCACCAGGTCGATCAGCAGTCGGCGATCGCCGGCGGCGTCGAGGTCAGGCAGCGGACCACCGACCGGTCCTGCAGCGACCGTCCGGCCGGCTGGGTCGGCGGGCGCCGGCCCCCGGGCCTCGGCGCGCCGGTCCTGAGGGTCGGCGGCCCGGAACCAGCTCATCGCCGACCTGACCCGGGGCCGCCGCCGGGCCCAGCCGTCGGCGGAAACCAGGGCCGCGGCACCGTACCGGCGGCCAGCCCGCCCGCCGGGGGTGATGACACGTCCGAACGCAGCTGTCGCCACATCAGGAAGTAGGTGCGGTGAACGACATGCGCGACCCGGCTCTGCGCGGGCGTCGCGCCGAAGGAGGCGAACGACCGCCACCAGCCGGCCCGCTCCACCGCGGCCGCCTGCAGCACGGACAGGTCCGCTCCGGGCAGGCCCAGCTGGTCCTCCGGGCGAACAGAGGCACCGAGCCGGACGACCTCGGCGACCAGATCGTCGGGCATGGGGACGGCTCCGGTGGACAGCAGCGTCAGCGCCTCCAGCAACCGCAGCTGGTGAGCCTCCGGGCGTTGCAGCAGCACCTCGATGGCGTCGTGCACGCGCTGCCGCTCCGCCCACGGAGACGACGCCGCAATCGCCGCCATCGAGGCGAGCGCCGCCGATGCCTTGATGCCGTCAGCGCGGAGCCGGAACACCTCGCCCAGTCGCCGACGCAACTCCGCGAAGCCGGACGCGTCGAGCAGTCGTCGACGCAACTCGCCGGCGGACAGTGTCGGCTCGGCACGCAGCTGCGTCACCGCCTCGCGGATGCCGTACAGATCCAACAGCTGCAGCAGTCGGATCCGCCGATCCCGGTCGACCGGCACATCGAGATCGGTGAACAGGTCGCCGGATAGCACCATCGCCTCGAACAGCGCCGCATCGACAATCGTCAACGCCCGCAACGCTTCGGCGTCAGCGGCGGTGAACGCGCCGGTCTCCGCGGTTTCCGCGAGCAGCCCGATCACCGGCAGCACATCGGCCACCCTCGGCCGCAGCAGTTCGGCCTGGCTGCGAGCCAGGGTCCGGGCGGCCGACCAGATGGAACCGTCGCCGCCCGGCAGGCTATCGGCCACCACGGTGTCGGCCTTGTTGAGCACTCCGAGGGCGTTGACCGGACCGGCGTCGCGGGACGCGGTGGCCGCGGTGAAGGCGGCCAGCACCAGCGCATCGTCGGCGCGGACGGATTGGGTGAAGACGTAGAGCACGGCCTCGGCGCCGGCCACCGCGAACTGCGACGTCGGGTCCAGCCGGCCGGCAGCCGGGTCGGTCGGCGCGCCGGCAGGGGTCGAGCTGCCGATGGCGGTCCCCCGGGTCGCGGTGGCCCCGACGGCGCCGAGCAGTGCCTCGGTCCGGGAGACGGACGCGTCGTCGAGCGAGCCCAGGCCCGGGGTGTCGATGACGGTGATGTCGGCCAGCAGCGCGCTGGTCAGATAGGCCTCGATGTGGGACACCCCGGCCAGGTCGATGCCAAGGTCGGCCGGAATGCCGCCGTCCGTTGCGAACGGCAGGACCGACCGCCGACCGCCGGTGAAGACGATCTCGACGCGGTCCACCGTGCCGTACTGGAACCTGGTCACCAGCCGGGTGCACTCGCCCACGTCGGTGGGCGCGACCCGGCGTCCGATCAAGGCATTGACCAGCGTCGACTTCCCGGACTTGATCCGGCCGGCCACGGCCAACTGCAGCGGTCCGTCGAGCCGGCGGAGCACCTCCCGGACGCTGCCGGCAGACAGCTCGGACACCTGCGGCAGCAGCGCGCGGCACATGGCGGCGACCGCTTCGGACAGCGGACCCTGCATCGCAACTCCTCCCCTTCGCCGGCACCGTCGCGGACCTGTAGATCGACGCTCGTTCGTAGAGCCGCGTTCAGCCCCGCGGTTGGAAGTTCTTGGCCCAGAAGTCGGTCAGATCCGACTGCAGACTGTTGCCGAGAGAGACCACCATCCCGACATAGGGCTGGCCGTCGATGGCCCAGGCCAGCACCGAGGCACCCTCGGCCGAGTTCAGGCTGGACTTGCCGAGCGCCGGCAGGTCGTAGGCGGTGATCACCCGGCCGGACGCCGTGCTGCCGGTGAAGGTCTTGTCCGAGTCACTGCTCGACAGCCCCGAGGAGTGACGGCGCCTGACGTCGACCAGGGTGGTGAGGTAAGCGGAGGCGGCGGCCGGATCGGCGGCGGTCACCACATAGACCAGCACCGGGCGGCCCAGGTCGGTGGCATCGGCGTCACCGACCGAGCACCGGACCGTCCGGGTACCCCGCAGCGCCGACGGGACTACACCGTTGAACGTGCTGCTGAAGTTCGTACAGCTGCCCAGCCGGCTCACGTTGTCGCTCAGGAACGCCACCTCGCCGGAGGTGAACACGCCACCGGGGCCCAGCCTCGATGTCCTGGCCGAAGAACCGGTCGAACTCGGCGTGGACGGTGGCGGGCCGCTGGAGTTCGGGCTGGTGGTGGGCGGCGGTGTGGTCGTCGGGGCAGCCGCCGGCGCTCCGCCGAACGGCCGCACCAGCAGCAGTACCAGTGCGACGACCACCACCACTGCTGCGCCTCCCGCGATCAGCACACGGCGCCGGCTCCCGCCGGACCGCCGTTCGGGACGGGCGCCGGAGACCATGCCACCGGTCGGCTGCGGAGCCGTTCCCGGCACCCTTTCGACAGGCAACGCACCTGACGAACCGTTCGGCCCGGAACCCGCCAGGCCCGCGGGACCCGGACGTGCCGGCGGCGCTGCCGATCCGCCGTCGGCGATCGCCACCGTCCGGGCGCCGTCGCGGACGACCGGTACCAGCAGCGCACCCAGTGCCACCGCGGTCTCCGGTTGATCCAAGGTCACCGGGGTGACCCGCAGGCGGTCCTGGATGAGACCGGCCACCAGCGGGATCCGGGACGAGCCGCCGACCAGGAAAATGCCGCTGAGCTGCTCGGGCGCGATGCCGGCCGACCGCAGCGTGCCGGACAGCACCTCGATCGAGCGCAGCAGATTGGGCCGGATCAGCCCCTCGAACTCGGTGCGGGTGAGGTGCGCGTCGACGAACGGATCGGGCAGCGAGACGTCGGTCTGCGGGTATCGGGACAGCGTTTCCTTGGCGGCGCGCACGTCCTCGGCCAGGGTCCGTGCTGCCCGCCGACCGGAGGCGTCCTGCGGACGGAGGATCTGCTGCCATCGCGCCGGGTCGGCGGCCGAGGCCATCCGGCCGACGTGGTCCAGGATGGCCTGGTCGAAGTCCAGGCCGCCCAGATCGGCCAGCCCCGCTTCGGCCAGCACGGTGAAGCCGCCCTCGACCGCGGCCGGGCCGGCGGAGCGGGTCCGGCCGACGACGGCGATGTCGAAGGTGCCGCCGCCGAGGTCGTAGACGGCGACCGCACCGCCGGGCGGGAGGGTCCGCCCCGGCAGGCGGGTGAACTGGGCGGCGGCCGCCACCGGTTCGGGAAGCAGCACCAGGTTGCCGCCCAGACCGGCGGCCCTGGCGGCACTGGCCAACACGTTGCGGCGGGTGGCACCCCACTGCGCCGGGTGGGTCAGCCGCACCTCGTCGGGCGCGGCGCCGCCGAGCTGCCGGCGGACTTCTATGGCGACCACCCGGAGCACCGCTGCGATCACGTCCAACACGGGGATGACCCGGTCGCCCAGCAGCACATCGCCGTCGTCGATCCGGCGCTTGGGGTTCGGTTCGTAGCGGGCCGGATCCAGTCGGGCCTGCCGCTGCGCGTCCCGGCCGACGGTGATCGAGCCGTCGGCTGCCACGAACACGGACGACGGCAGCAGCGGGGAGGTGTCGAAGGTGACCGTCCTGGGCGCCTGTCCGTCCACCAGCAGCGCGGCCACGGTGTTGGAGGTGCCGAAGTCGACCGACAGCAGGCGCATGACTCCTCCTCCACCGATGGTCGAGCTCAGTTGGTGTGCCCCCTGACGTCGCCCGCCGGTGGTGCCTTTCATTCCCGCGCAGCACATGGTGACACGGCGGTCAGCCGCCCGGGGCCCGGTCGAGTGGGCCCCGGGCGGTCAACTCCACCAGCGCTGCACCATCCGGATGACCTCGAACAGCAGGACCAGCCCCGGTACCAGAGCCAGCACGGCCAGCAGTTCCAGTCGTTCGAGCGCGCGTTGCACGCGGGCGCCGGCGACCTCGCGCAGCGAGCGGAGACCGGACACCACGACGACGATCGCGATGCCGCCGAGCGCACCGATGGTCAGCCAGGGCCCACCCGGAGCTGGGAGGGCCAGCCAGCGCGGCGCGGCGATTGCGGCCGCTGCCGCCGCCACGACCACCACCATCAGCATCGTGCCGACCTGGTGCGCCCTGGAGAACATCCGGCTCCGCAGCCCGAAGATCAGACCGCCCAGCAGCCCGACGGTGGGCGCCTCCCAGCCGGGCGCAGTCCCGGTCCGGTCGCCGGTGACCAGCACCCAGCAGGCCGCGGCGGCGATGAAGGCCGCGGCCCACACCATCCCGGCCACCAGACCCAGTCCACGGCGCACGGCCGAAACCACGCGCTGCCGGGGCACCGGCTCGCCGCGCTCGTCGGCGACCATCAGGTCGACCAGCCCGGCACCACCCAGCGCCAGTTGCCCGGCGAGCCCGCTGAGCACCACGGCGGCCACCAGCGCCAGGCCGGCAGTGCGGTCCGCCGGGAGGCCGAGCCGCAGGCAGAGCACCCCGGCGACCGCCACCAGCACCGTCAGCAGCGACCCGGTGACCACTCCGGACGCGCGCCGCACGACTCCTACAGCGGCCAGCGCGAGGGCGGCGCCGGCCACCACGGCCAGTGCGAGCCCATGCCAGCCGAGCGTCGGATCGAGGTTGGCCGGCAGCAGCGACGACACCGGGTTCCGGCCGGACCACGTTGCCGTCGAGGGGACCGAGCGGGCCGATCCGAGCATCGCCGGCCAGGCCGCCGGGACGGCCAGCACCAGCGCGGCGGCCGCCGGCACCGCAACGAGCGCCGCGGCCCAGCCGCCACGGCCGGGCACGAACCGACCGACGGCCAGTGCGGCCCCCCCGATCAGCAGCAGCGCCGGCCAGTTCACCGGTACCGGGGAATACACCGCGACGACCAGTGCGACCAGCAGCAACAGCGCCAGCAGAGCGCCGATGACGTCGGTGCGCGCCGGTCCCGACCAGGCCGGCGCGCGCTGGGCGACCATTTCGGCCACCGCCGTCTCGACGTCGTCGACGAACGGCGGCAACGGGGCGGCCGCGGCCTCGGTCAGGTGCAGCACGGCGCCGTCCAGCACGCCCGCCTGATCCAGCGAACGCGCCGGATCCAGCGCGCCGAACTCGGGAGCTGCCAGCCGCCAGCGCACCGGGGCCGGCCCGACCGGCACCGACAGCAGCCGCAGCACGGTAGGTATCTGCTCCGCCAGCGGGGCGTCGGCCGGCAGCGAGATGTCGATCTGCCGGCCGTCGCCGACGACGGTGACCCTGGTGAACCGCGTTCCCATCAGAGCCCCCTGCGCTGTTGGTCGGCGAAACGACTGGCGTCATCGGCCCGCCGGACCGGACGCCGCGGCCCGCGTCGGACTGCGCGACCGGCCGGATGGTTCCGGGAACGGCGAACCCCGCGCTTCGCGAACGGAGCGAAGCGACGCTGTCGGTAGGCCGCCGTAGCCTAGGCGACACCAGGTAGGCGTCCGGGGGAACGGCACTGCGGGTTGAACCGTCGGACGGGTGGTCGCCGGCTCGGACTCGGGCTCGGACCTGCGGGAACGACCTACCGGACCGGTAGGCGGCAGCGGCAGTGATCGGCATGTGAGGCATTCGGGAGGGGCGGGATGGCGCAGCGACTGATCCATCGGCCGGCCCGGACCCACCCCGACGCGGTGGACCTGCGCGCGGTCGAACTGCTGGCTCCGCCGACGCTGCCGGACTCCGCCGCCGGCCTGCAGGGCGTACTGCAGATCCTGATGCCGATTCTGGGCGGCGCCGGTTCGCTGATCATGATCGTCGCCAACCGCAGTCCGCTGATGCTGATTGCCGGCGGCATCATGCTGCTGGCCACCATCGTCGGGGCCATCGTGATGTTCGTGGCCCAGCGCACCGGGGCCGGCAAACGCGCGACCGACCTGCGCCGCCGCTATCTGGACTACCTGGACCGGGTACGGGCGGACCTGGCCCAGGCGGTGCGCCGCCAGCGCACGCTGGCGCTGCACCACCATCCCGACCCGGCGTTGCTGCCCGAGTTGGTCCGCGATCCGCTCCGGCTCTGGGAGCGCCGTCCGGCCGACGCCGACTTCCTGATCGCCAGGATCGGGCTCGGCTCCGGCCCGCTCTGGCAGCGGGTGGTCGCCCCGGTCTCCCGGGATCCGCTGGCCGAGCCCGATGTGGTGGTCGCGGCCGCCACGCTGCGGATCGTCGAGCGCGACCGGATGGTCGGCGGGATGCCCGTCGGTCTGCCGGTGTCCGGGCGGGTGACTGTCCTCGGCCCACCGGCCCTGGCCCGTCAGGTGGTCAGCTGCGCCCTCGCCCAGCTCGCCGCCTGGCACGGCCCCGGCGAACTGAGATTCATCACCTGTGTTCCCCGCCGCTCGGCAGCGTGGCTGGGCTGGCTGAAATGGCTTCCGCACTTCCTGTCCGACGACGAGTACGACGGCTCGGCACCCAAGCGCCTGGCCGCAGAGCACCCGGGCGCGCTGGCTCAGCTGCTCGGCCCGGAGATTTCCCGGCGGACCGGCGAAGCCGTGCGCGCCGGCCGGTTCGGCCGGATCGACCCGTCCCGCTTCGGCCCGGCGATCGTGGTGGTGCTGGACACCGGTGGCCCGGCCGTCGACCTGTTCACCGACCTGCCACCTGGCCTGGGTCCGGCCGAGCTGGGCATCAGCGTGATCACCCTGGTCGAGACGGCGCTGCAGGAGCCCGAACGGCTGGACATCCGGCTCACCTGCGGCCCGGACGGCGTCTCGGTGCAGGACCTCCGCCCGCCACCCGACGACGACCTGGCCCAGGCGCGGCTGCGGGCGGCCGGCGCCGCGGTCGGCCGGGCCGACGTGGTGTCGCCGTCGACGCTCACCGCACTGGTCCGGGAGCTGGCCGCGGTGCGGCTGGTCGAGGAGACGTCCGCCGCGGCGCCTCTGGAGGCGACCCTGGACCTCGCCGACCTGGTCGGCGTGCGGGACCCGGGCGATTTCGACCCGTCGGACACCTGGGCGCCGCGCTCGATGGTCGACTTCCTGCGGGTCCCGTTCGGTCTAGGACCGGCCGGCGAGCGGGTCTACCTGGACCTCAAGGAGCCGGCCCTGGGTGGGATGGGACCGCACGGGCTTTGCGTCGGCGCGACGGGATCGGGCAAGTCGGAGGTGCTGCGCACCGTCGTGCTGTCGCTGGCCATCCTGCACCCGCCGGAGCGGCTGTCGATGGTATTGGTCGACTACAAGGGCGGTGCCACCTTCGCCGGCCTGGAACACACCCCGCACTGTGCCGCGATGATCTCCAACCTGTCCGACGACACCGGCCTGGTGGACCGCCTGCACGACGCGCTGTTCGGGGAGATGAAGCGGCGGCAGCAGATCCTCGCCGACGCCGGCAATCTGCCGAACATCACCGAGTACAACCGCCGCCGCAATGCCGGCGACCGGCTGGCCGGGGCCGCGCTGCCCAACCTGTTCGTGGTGATCGACGAGTTCGGCGAGCTGCTGACGGCCAAGCCGGACTTCATCGAGCTCTTCCTGGCCATCGGGCGGATCGGCCGGTCGATCGGTATCCACCTGCTGCTGGCGAGCCAGCGGTTGGAAGAGGGGCGGCTGCGCGGGCTGGAATCGTTCCTTTCCTACCGGCTCGGACTGCGCACCTTCAACGTCGGCGAGTCCCGCGCGGTGCTGGGCGTGGGTGATGCCTACGAGCTGCCGCCGATCCCGGGCTCGGGATTCCTCAAGGTCGACACCACAGTCTTCCAGCGCTTCAAGGCCGGGTACGTCTCCGGGGCATATGCGCCTCCGGCGACGGGCGAGACGGTGGTCGACGCCGCGCCGGTTCCGGCGCCGTTCCCGTTCTTCAACGACGCAGCCGGGTACCTGGCCGCGGTCGCGCCGCGGAACCGCGGGCCCGCCGACGAACCCGATGCGCTGGCCCCCACCGTTCTCGACGTCGCCGTCTCCCGGCTGGCCGCCGCCGGTCGTCGGGTCCAGCAGATCTGGTTGCCGCCGCTCCCGGCCGCCCTGCCGCTGGCAGCCGTGATCGGCGAGGTGTGCACCGATCCGGCGCTCGGCCTGCGCGCAGGTGCCATCGGATCAGCCGCGGCGCCGGCGGGCGAAGTCACCTCGGCCGCTCCGCTGCGGGTGCCGGTGGGGCTACTGGACAAACCGGCCGAACAGCGGCAGGAGCCGCTGGTGCTCGATCTGACCGCATCCGGTGGGCACCTGGCCGTGCT
The DNA here is from genome assembly GCA_964236185.1 of uncultured Nakamurella sp. Taxonomy (GTDB): domain Bacteria; phylum Actinomycetota; class Actinomycetes; order Mycobacteriales; family Nakamurellaceae; genus Nakamurella. The sequence goes on from CAXSEW010000071.1 coordinate 8,563, forward strand.
GGGTGCACCGCAGACCGGCAAGTCGACGCTGTTGCGGACGCTGGTGCTGTCCACCGCACTCACCCACCTGCCCGGCGAGGTGGCGTTCTACTGCCTGGACCTGGGCGGGGGCGCGCTGCGGGTGCTGCAAGGGTTACCACACGTCGCGGGCGTCGCCCATCGGCTGGACGCCGACCGGGTGCGCCGCACCGTCGCCGAGGTGGCCGGTGGCCTGGCCGAACGCGAGGAGATGTTCGCCCGCCTGGGCATCGACTCGGTGGAGGCGATGCGATCGCTGTTCCGGCAGGGCCGCGTTCCCGAACTGACCGTCGCCGACATGTTCCTGGTCATCGACAACTTCCCGGTACTGCGCAGCGACTTCGAGGACCTGGCCGACCTGGTCCAGGACCTCGGCACCCGCGGACCCGGCTACGGCATCCACCTGATCCTGACGGCCGGCCGCTGGTCGGACATCAGGATGCAGCTGCAGGCGACCATCGGCACCAAGGTGGAGTTCCGCCTCAACGACCCCGGCGATTCCGTGCTCGGCCGCAAGCAGGCTGCGAACCTGCGAGCCGATACCCCCGGTCGATGCCTGGTCGAGGGCGGGCTGCAGGCCCAGATCTGCGAGCCCGGCCTGCCCGGCGCCGCAGATCCTCCCAGCGCCGACGGCCATCCCCGGGCCGACGGCCATGCCCGGGCCGACGCCCATGCCGGCGCATCAGACAGCCCCGGCACTCCGGTCGAACAGGCGGTGGCCGCCGTCGCCGCCGCGTGGCCGGGCGACCCGGTCCCGGCGATCCGCATGCTGCCCGGCCTGGTCCAGCGGTCGCAGCTGCAACGCACCGCCGGGCACCGGAGCGGGCTGCTGATCGGCATCGACGAGAACGACCTCAAACCGGTGGAACTCGATTGGCGGGGTCAGGACGCGCACCTGCTGATCTTCGGGGACGCCGAGTCCGGCAAGACGTCACTGCTCAAGCTGATCGCGGCGGACCTGGTGTCCAAGTACACCGACCAGGAGGTCATCTTCGCGGTCTTCGACGTCCGCCGGACGCTGCTGGACGTCGTGCCGGAGGACTACCTCGGCGCCTACGCCGGCACCACCTCGATGGCAGCCGGGATGGCCGCCGGGGTGGTGAGCGAGCTCCGCGGGCGGCTGCCACCGGAGGACGTCACCGCTGCGCAGCTGCGCAGCCGGTCCTGGTGGCGGGGCCCGGAGATATTCGTGCTGGCCGACGATTTCGACCTGCTCTCCCCCGGCGGCGCCGGGCCGCTGGCTCCGTTCGTCGAGTTCCTGCCCCAGGCCCGGGACGTCGGTCTGCACCTGATCGTCGCGCGACGGTCCGGCGGTGCCGGGCGGTCGCTGTACGAGCCCGTTCCGCAACGCCTGCGGGAGATCGGCGCCACCGGTCTGCTGCTGTCCGGTGATCGGTCCGAGGGCGCCTTCTACCCGGGGGTGCACATGGCGGTCCAGCCGCCGGGTCGCGGGACGCTGGTGCGACGGGGCCGCAAGCCCACCCTGGTCCAGCTCGCCTACCAGCCGGACGACTTAGCGCACTGACTCCCGCCGGCCGACCGGGCCGAGCGGACCGGACACCCGGTTCACCAACTCGAGCGCGGTCATGGTCGAGCGGCGCGACATCCGGCCCAGCTGACCGCGAGCCAGGGCACCGTCCCGGCGCACCACCGTCCACGGGAGATCTTCCGGTCGCCAGCGCGGCACGAGCGTGGTCTGTGCCACCAGCACGACCGAGACGTCGTGCGTCCGTTGCGGGCCGGGTATGGCTGCCAGCCAGTCGCGGCCGGCGGCGAGACGCTCCGGGGCGAATCGGTCTGCCGGGATCACCAGCAGCACGTGGTCGACCAGGTGCAGCGCGGCATGAAACACCGGCCGGTCCGGGGCGGTCGGAGTATCCACGACCACGAGATCAGCGCGCAGTCGCAGTCGGTCCAGCGCTGCGGCGAGCGTCTGCGGAGGGAAACTTCGAGCATCGGCAGGCAGCGCGAGCACCGGGACGACGGTCCCCGGCGTGGCCGCTACCCGAACCCGACTGCGCGACACCGGTTCTCCGTCGGGGACCGCGAGCAACGCCGGTAACCGACCTTCGGCACCGCTCCGCCCGCCGGCACGACCGAGCAGCGCCGCGACCCGCCGACCGGCGTCGTCGTCGTCGTCCGCAGCGGTCCCGCTGTCCGCGCTGGTGGTGGTGTCCAGCACCACGACCCGGTTGCGGGTGTAGCCCTGAGCCGTCAGGGCGAGCATCGCCGCCACGGTGCTGGTGCCGCAGCGGGGGGACCGCCCGATGACAGCCACCTTCCGCCCGGAGGCGGTGGGCGGCAGCTGCGCTGCCATCCGCCGGAAGGACCCGAGCTGCCCCGCGAGCGCCGGATGCACCGCAGCCCGGAGCTGCCGGGCGAGGCCCGGGGGGAGCGCGCCTGGGTCTGCCGACCGCTCGTCGCCGGGCAGGTTGTCCCTCACGATGGTCAGGCTAGCGGGCTGCACGGCCGCCGGGTCGGATCGCCGAATGTGGACAACCTCGAGGCGATCGGCCGCCGACTGACACGATCGGCGATGCACCAGCGCGCGGCGCTCCATCGAACAGGACTGCCACTGAGGACCGGGACGGTTCGGTACGGGGAACCGATCCGCTGCGGAGGTCGTCCGACAGCACGATCGCAGTCTCACCAGAACGTCGGCGTCGTCAGAACGTCGGCGTTCCCAGAACCACCAGGACCACCAGGGACGGGGAGAAGCAGTGACCGATTTCGCGCAGTACCCCTACGAAGCGCTGCAGGCCGTCGGCAGCAGCCTCGCCACCATCTCGGAGCAGATCTCCACCAAGTCGAAGAACGCCTTCGAAGTGGTCGGCTTCACGCCCGACCAGTCGCGGATCGACGAGGCACTCGGGCACTTCCGCAGCGAATGGGAGACCAGCCTCACCAAGCTGGGCGAGAACATCGGCGGCTTCGGCGACGTCAGTACCCAGATCGGCACGATGAGCGGGCAGTTCGACGCCACCCTCGCCACGGCGATGAATCCTGGTGGCGCATCCGGCGCATCCCACTCCACGCACGGCCCGGTATGACCAGCCTCGCCGAGCTGACCGGCGAACGAATCGAACTCGATCCGGAGGTCCCGTTCCCGCCCTTCCCGATGTGGCTGCGGCTACCGGCCAGCTGGTCGCGCCTGGACTCCCATCCGGCGACGTGGCGGCGGTCCGCCGACGAGCTGATCGACACCACCTTCCGCGGATCGCGCCTGCCGGGAAAGGAGCGCCGGGACATCGTCGCCCTGCTCGAGGGGCTGGTCGCCGACTGCCAGCGGGCCGGAGCCGCGCTGAGCCTGATCACCGTCGGGGGGCGGGCGGCCGGGGGGGCGGGGAGAT
>CAXSEW010000072.1:0-11927 GCA_964236185.1 uncultured Nakamurella sp.
TAGATTTTGCTGGGATGCGGCGACGATTTGCGGTCTAATGGTGACACCGCGCCCACTTTTCGATCAGCTGAACAATGCCGTGACTTCACATCTTGTCAGAAGCTGTCATACTCACCATCGACTTGTCAGAAGCTGTTCATACTCACCATCGAAACGAGCAGCGGCAGGTCTCATCTGAACCGGATGGCCCTCAGTAGGTTTTCGCGTGGTCGCTGACTCGGGCGAGGATATCGCGGTGGACGACCTGCACGGGGCGGTTGCCGTCGATCGAGTCAACTCGCCCAGGGTAGAAGCGAAGAAGCGCTTCTGTGTGCTGATGGTAGGCCTGAAGTCGTTTGCGGATGGTTGCTTCGGTGTCGTCGTTGCGTCCGCGGTTCAGAGAGCGTTCGGTCACAACACGGTCGGGGGCTCGGAGAAGCACCAGGGCGTCGAATCCGCCGGTGCCGTCGATCGTGCGGTCAAGCCAGGCCGCCTGTCCAAGATTTCGGGGGAACCCGGTGAGCAGAAAACCACTGCGGCAGTCATTCTGGTTGAGGCGGTCGCCGAGCATCGCTTGAGTGATCGAGTCGGGCACTAGGTCGCCGGATTCTACTGCGGTGTGGGCTTGGCTGCCCAGCTCGGTGCCAGCAGCGATGTGCATGCGGAAAAGTTGACCGGTGGAGATGTGAGGGACGCCCCAGAGCGGTGCGAGCAAAGCCGCTTGAGTGGCCTTGCCGACGCCCTGCGGCCCGAAGATTAGGCATCTCATATGCCGTGCCTTACTCGTAGGCTTGGGAGCGGACCCGGTCGACTGATGCCGATGACCATTGCGTGCGACAGCGCGACGGACCGATCGCCGTAACCGGCACACCGTAAATCCGCAGCTGAGCGGTTCACAGCTGTCCAGCTTGCTGGCGGTGCTGGTGCGCTTCTCGTAGTCGGCGGGTCAGCTCGGCCAGTTCGGTGTTGAGTCCGTCGGGGAGGGTGCGGCCCAACGTGTCGAACCATTCGCGGATGCGGGGTAGCTCGTCGGCCCATTCGCCGGTGTCGACGGCGAACGCCGCCTGAAGGGCTTCTTCGGTGATGTGCAGGCCGGTGACGTCCAGATCCCCAGGTTTGGGAACCAATCCCAGCGGCGTCTGGGTCGCGCCGACGGTGCCCTGCAGCCGCTCCACGATCCACTTCATGACCCGGGAGTTCTCCCCGTACCCGGGCCACAGAAAACCGCCGTCAGCGCCGCGGCGGAACCAGTTCACGTAGAAAATCTCGGGAAGGCAGGTCCCGGGTCGGTCCAACGTCAACCAGTGGTCGAGGTAGCTGCCGGCGTCGTACCCGAGGAACGGCAGCATCGCCATCGGGTCGCGGCGGACGACGCCGACCGCACCCGCCGCGGCCGCGGTGGTCTCCGAGGACAACGTTGCGCCGAGGAACACCCCGTGCCGCCAGGACCGGGCCTGGGTGATCAGCGGGATCGTGGTTTTCCGCCGGCCTCCGAACACGATCGCCGAGATCGGCACGCCCCGCGGGGAGTTGTACTCCTCGGCCAGGATCGGGCAGCCGGTGATAGGTGTGCAGAACCGGGAGTTAGGGTGCGCCGCCGGCTGCCCCGCCGACTCCAACGGTTCACCGTTGCGGTCGTTGCCCGACGGGGTCCAGTCGCGGCCCTTCCAGTCGGTGAGGTGCGCGGGGGCGGTGTCGGTCATCCCTTCCCACCAGATGCCGCCGTCGTCGGTTTTGGCGACATTGGTGAACACCGAGTTGCCGTGGCTGATGGTGCGCATCGCGTTCGGGTTGGTGGACCACCCGGTGCCCGGCGCGACTCCGAACAACCCGAACTCGGGGTTGGTTGCGTACAGCTGGCCGTCGTCGCCGAACCGCATCCAGGCGATGTCGTCGCCGACCATCTCCGCCCGCCACCCCGGGATCGTCGGCGCGAGCATCGCCAGGTTCGTTTTGCCGCACGCCGACGGGAACGCCGCGGCGATGTAATGGACCGCATTGTCGGGGCTGATCAGCTTGAGGATCAGCATGTGCTCGGCCAACCACCCACCGTCGCGTGCCATCACCGACGCGATCCGCAACGCGTAGCATTTCTTCCCCAACAGGGCGTTGCCGCCGTACCCGGAACCGAACGACCACACCGCGAGGTCGGCGGGGAAATGCGAGATGTACTTGACGTCGTTGCACGGCCACGGCACGTCGGGCTGACCGGCGGCGAGAGGCGCGCCCAGCGAATGCAGGCACTGCACATACTCACCGACCTCCTCCAACAGCCGCAAAGCGCCTTCGCCGACCCGCGTCATGATCCGCATCGAACCCACCACGTACTCCGAGTCGGTGATCTGCACACCCAACTTCGGGTCCGCAGCGTCCAAAGGACCCATGCAGAACGGCCCCACGTACAGGGTCCGCCCAGCCATGCAACCCCGGTACAGCTCCGTCATCGTCGCCTTCATCTCCGCCGGGGCCATCCAATTGTTCGTCGGCCCCGCCTCCCCCCTGGTCGGGGAGCAGATGAAGGTACGATCCTCCACCCGAGCAACATCCGAAGGGCTGGACGCGGCGTAGAAAGACTTCGCCGGATCCTGCAACGCGACGAACGTGCCCGCCTGAACCAACTTGTCCGCCAGGGTCACCCACTGGGCGTCGGATCCGTCGATCCACGCCACCGCCCGCGGCGTGGTCAACGCGACCACCTCGGCCACCCAATCCAGGACACCCCGATGCGAGGTCGGCACATCGTCGGCGGTGGGGGCAGCTGGGCTTCGCATGTCTGTGGCCATCGCGTCGGGACGTCCTTTGAAAGTGAGGGGCCGCGCGCCATGGAGCGGCCGGAATTGCATAGAAATGTCACCAAAAAAGCGACGTATAGGTCGCCGGCGCGGAATCATCCGATCTTATGATACCGATCTGGTGGGCGAAAATCGCGGCGTGCAATGTTGTCTTGCCCACTGAATCGTGAAAGCATGACGTCGGGATTCACGGCTCTGCGGTTCGGCGCTCCCGAGCCAGCCTCGACTGATGCGCTTTCGCAATGAAAAACAACATGCTGGCTGTCCCAACGTAAAAGGTGGCAGTGTGGCCCCACTTGTACCGTTGGCGAGACTGGCTGGTTGGTTGAGCACTGTTCATCGGTCACGATAGGGTACTGAAAGGTATGGCTTCGCAGGCCGAAAAGGTGAAGCATGCGCAGCTGCTGTCCCGTATGTACACAAAATCGGTGCTAACCTCCACGATGTCGCCAGTTATGCGGGGCGGTAAAACCGACACCGGCGCATGGACCTGTGCCTGCTGCAATCGCAATAACCCCAGCAGTCCGGCAATTTATAGCGCCGCCGCGCCGGAGCGGGTGCTTCTTCCGTTGGGTTGATGCGTGCAGCCAGGAGTTGCAGAGGCGATGACGGTCGGTCCGGTCGAGCCTGAGCAACTCCATGCCTCGCCGATGGGCGGTCAGCCCTTGCGGGCCTTGACGGCGGCTGCGAGCTGCGGCGCGACGGTGAACAGGTCGCCCACCACGCCGTAGTCGGCGATCTCGAAGATGGGCGCATCGGCGTCCTTGTTGACCGCGACGATGGTCTTCGACGTCTGCATGCCGGCCCGGTGCTGGATCGCGCCGGAGATGCCCAGCGCGACGTACAGCTGCGCCGAGACGGTGGTGCCGGTCTGCCCGACCTGGAACTGGTGCGGGTAGTACCCGGAATCGACAGCCGCGCGGGAGGCCCCGACGGCACCGCCCAGGGTGTCCGCCAGCTCCTCCACCACGTGGAAGTTGTCTGCCGACCCGACGCCTCGGCCACCGGACACCACGACCTTGGCACCGCCCAGTTCCGGGCGGTCGCCAGCAGCTTCCGGCAGCCACTCGACGACCGTGGTTGCCGTCGCCGGATCGACCTGGGTCTCCAGCTGGATCACCGGGGCCGAGGCCACGGCCGGTGCAGCGCCCTCGATAGCGTTGCCGCGCACCGAGATCACCGGAATGCTGCGGGTCACCCGATAGCGATTGGTGTAGGCACCGCCGAACACCGACTGGGTGCCGACCACGGCGCCGTCTTCCAGCGCGACACCGACGCAGTCCGCCAGCAGGCCGGAGTCGAGCCGCACTGCCAGCCGGCCGGCGATCTCCCGGCCGTCGAAGGTGGCCGCCACCAGCACCGCGACCGGACTACCGGCCTGCGCAGCGGCGGCGGCCAGGGCGGCGACCTGGGGCGTGAGCAGCAGCTGCGCCGGGTCCGCCGACTCGGCGGCGTAGATTCTCGTGGCACCGGCACCGGCAGCGCCGAGCTGCTCGGCGAGCCCGGCTGCCGTACCCGGGGCACCCACCACGACCGCGGCAGGTTCACCCAGCTGGGCGGCGGCCGCCAGCAATTCGGTGGTCAGCTTCTTGAGGTGGCCGTCGGCGTGCTCGGCCAACACCAGGACTTCGGACATCGTTCTACCCTCCTGAACAGATTCGACTGGAACGGCGCTCGCGCGGGGCGGCGGTGGACACGTCAGACCAGTCGCTGGGCGGCCAGGAACTCGGCGATGTGGTCACCGGCCGAACCGTCGTCGACGACCTTCTCGCCGGCCACCTTCTGCGGACGCGGAGCGCCGGAGACGACCTGGGTCGAGGCGTTGGCCAGGCCGAGCGTGGACGGGTCGAGCCCGAGATCGGCCGCTGACAAGGTGCTGACCGGCTTGGATTTCGCGGCCATGATGCCCTTGAAGTTCGGGTATCGGGGTTCGCCGATTTTCTCGTTGACCGAGATGACCGCGGGCAGGGCCGCGGTGAGCCTGGCGCTGCCGCCCTCGACCACCCGCTCGGCGGACAGCGTGCCGCCGTCGACGTCGACGGACACGACCGAGGTCAACGCAGGCAGGCCCAGTCGCTCGGCCAGCATGGCGGGCATCGAAGCCGTGCGGCCGTCGGAGGCCTCGTTGCCGGTGATGATTAGGTCGGCGTTCACGGTCCGCAGCGCCGCAGCGAGCGCGGCGGAGGTCTGCAGCGCGCAGGAGCCCGTGAAGTTGTCGTCGAGCACGTGCACGGCCTTGTGTGCACCCATGGCCAGGGCCTTACGCAACGTCTCGGTCGCGCGGGCCGGGCCCATCGTCACCACCGTCACCGCGCCACCGTGCTTCTCGACCAGCTGCAAGCCGATCTCCACGCCCTTGGAGTCGATCTCGTCGATCACCGCATCGGCGCCCTCGCGATCCAACAGCCAGTCCGATTCGCGCAGCTTGCGCTCGGAGTAGGTGTCGGGCACCTGCTTGACCAGCACGGCAATTTCCATGGCCCTGTTCAACCTCTCTGTCGGCACAGCAAATTTTTGACGGCCAGTACTGCGGATTTACACGCCTGAGCTTATCCGTCCAAGATCGAATAAGCCGACGTGGTCGAGAACCCCTTTTATGATGGCCGTCCGGCTGTTGATTCACCGGACAGCTGGCTGGTGAGCTGATTAAGCAGTGTGAGGGCTGATTGGGCGACTGGTGTGCCGGAGATGAACACTGCTGCTGTTCCCATGTTGAGCAGGGTGGTGACGTCCTGGGGCGGGATGACGCCGCCGACGACCACGAGTATGTCGGGGCGCTCCGCTTGGGCGAGTGCGTGTTGCAGGGCGGGTATGAGGGTGAGGTGCCCGGCGGCGAGTGATGAGACCCCGACGATGTGGACGTCGTTGTCCACCGCTTGCTGGGCGACTTCTTCGGGGGTTGCGAACAGTGGTCCGACGTCGACGTCGAAGCCCAGGTCGGCGAAGGCGGTGACGATGATTTTTTGGCCGCGGTCGTGGCCGTCCTGACCTATTTTGGCGACCAGGATGCGGGGTCGCCGGCCGTGTAGTTGGGCGAACTCGGCGGTGGCGGCCAGTACCGCGTCGTTGGCGGCGGCGCCCACCCCGATGGAGGCCTCGGCCCGGTAGATACCGGAGATGGTGCGGACCACCGGTTCGTGCCGACCGAAGACCTGTTCCAACGCCGCTGTCATCTCACCGACGGTGGCGTGGGCTTGTGCGGCGTCGATGGACAGGGCCAGCAGGTTGCCGTGTCCGGTGCGCGCCGATTCGGTCAACGCCTGCAACGCTTGTTGCGCTGCCGCCGGGTTCCTTTCAGCGCGGAGCTTGGTCAGTTTCGCTAGCTGCCCGGCGCGGACCGCGCCGTTGTCGACCTTGAGTACCTGGACTTCGGAGACTTCCCCGTGGGGTGCGGGGTAGGCGTTGACGCCGACCAGCATCTGCCGGCCGGAGTCGATCCGGGCTTGTGTGCGGGCGGCGGCCTCTTCGATCCGCAGCTTCGGTATTCCGGCGGCGATGGCAGCGGTCATCCCGCCGAAGGTGTTGACTTCGGCGATGTGCGCGCGGGCCTGGTCGAGCAGTTGCCGGGTGCGTGCCTCGACCAGGTGCGATCCGCCCCAGGGGTCGATAATGTCGGTGGTGCCGGATTCCAGTTGCAGCACCAGTTGGGTGTTGCGGGCGACGCGGGCGGAGTACTCGGTGGGCAACGCCAACGCTTCGTCCAGGGCGTTGGTGTGCAGGGATTGGGTGTGGCCCTGGGTGGCGGCCATCGCCTCGATGCAGGTGCGGGCCACGTTGTTGAACGGGTCCTGCGCGGTCAGCGACCAGCCGGAGGTTTGGCTGTGGGCGCGGAGCATCGACGACCGCGGATTGGCCGGGAAGAACTGCTGCATCAGTTCGAACCACAGCTGCCGACCGGCCCGCAGTTTCGCGATCTCGGTGAACAAGTCCATCCCGATGCCCCAGAAGAACGACAGCCGCGGCGCGAACGCGTCGACGTCCAGCCCGGCGGCGATACCGGCGCGGACATATTCGATCCCGTCGGCCAGGGTGTAGGCCAGTTCCAGGTCGGCGGTGGCCCCGGCTTCCTGGATGTGATAGCCGGAGATGGAGATGGAGTTGAACTTTGGCATGTGCTGCGCGGTGTAGGCGAAGATGTCACTCACGATCCGCATCGACGCCGTCGGCGGGAAGATGTAGGTGTTGCGGACCATGAACTCTTTCAAAATGTCGTTCTGGATGGTTCCGGTGAGTTGCTCCGGCGGCACCCCCTGCTCCTGCGCGGCGGCGATGTACAGCGCCAGGATCGGTAGGACCGCGCCGTTCATGGTCATGGAGACACTCATGGTGTCCAGCGGTATCCCGTCGAACAGTTCGCGAGCGTCGTAGATGGAATCCACCGCCACCCCGGCCATGCCGACATCTCCGGCGACGCGGGGATGGTCGGAGTCGTAGCCGCGGTGGGTGGCCAAGTCGAACGCCACCGACAAACCTTTCTGCCCGGCGGCGATGTTCCGCCGGTAGAACGCGTTGGAATCGGCGGCGTTGGAGAAACCGGCGTACTGCCGGATCGTCCACGGTGAGGTGGTGTACATCGTCGGGTACGGGCCCCGCAGATACGGCGGCTGCCCGGGATACCCAGGATCGACCGATCCAGGCGCGGCGTTCGGGGCGCCCGGCGTTTTCCAGGTTTCCGGGGTTTCGGGTAGGTCGGACAGCGGCACACCGGCGAACGAGGTAGGAATCATCAAGCCACCGGCGCCGGGTAGCGGTTGACCCCGACAATGACGCGGCTGCCATCGGCGACCGACTCCTGGCGGCGCTCGCCGGCAGCGACCCACGCTGCCCGCAGCGACCCGTCGCCGATAACGGCATCCAGCTGGCCGTCCAGGCCGACGAACTCAGCCCACGCCGCGGTTGCGGTGCGGTAGGTCAGTTCCTCCAGGGCATAGGCGCCGGCAGCGGGATCGTCGTCGCGGCGGAGCAGCGATTCCCGGGCCAGCAGATGCGAAATGTTGCGGGCCAGCCGGCGGCCCATCGCACCCGGACGGGGCAGCAGTGCGTCGAACGGCAACACAGTGAGGGCGTCAACGCCGCCGGCGACCGCCGCGACTGCGGCCGCCGTGAGACGCAACAGGTTGCTGGGCACGTCGACCTCGGCCAGCATGCTGCGCGCTGTCACCGCGTGGATGTGCGCCCGGCTGTCCACCATGCCGGACAGCTCCCCGATCCGGGACCAGCACAGCCGCAGCCCCCGCACCTTCGCGATCGCCAAGAAAAACTCGGCAGGAACAGTCACCCGCAGCTCGATGGCGGCCAGCGCCTGCGATGTGCTCACCCCGGCGGCCTCCACGGCCCGGGCCAGGTGTGCTGCGGAGGCGAGAATGTACGCCAGTTCGGCGACGTCGCCCGCTCCGAAGCCGGCGGCCACACAGCCGTCGGCGACAACACCGCGGGCACCTCCGGTGACCATCTCCGGTAGGGCGGTCGAGTCGACCGCGTCGCCGGATCGCGCCGCCAGCCCGACGGGGTCGTAGGACGGCGCCACCAGGGCCCGATCGACACCAGCCGGCACCTCAACCCCATCGGCCAGCCACACCGACGTGGCGCCGCCGGCCAACTCCTCGGCCACCAGATCACCGACCGCCCTCGGTTCGCGGCCAGCCACATGCGAGCGGATGTCCCAGGCCGCCCCCACCGGAACCGCCACCGGCAAACGGTTCGATGTCAGGAACGGGCTGCCCAACGCCGGAACCTGCACCCCGTCGGCGGTCCGCACCGACAACACCGCCGCCACCGCCCGCGGATCGGCCGGCACCTCGTCGGGCACAAACCGACCAGCCCTGGCCAACACCCCGGCCGCGGCATTCGCCCACGCGGCCGCCGCCGCTGGAACCTCGTCGCTCACGGCGTGTTGCTCCGTTCCCACTCTGATGGTCATTCCAAAATCCGACACACAGCAGCGCCTGAAACGACGGCGCCACCAACCTCGACGGTCAACCCGGCGATACGGCCCGCCCTGTGCGCCGCCAACGGCTGCTCCATCTTCATCGCCTCCACCACCAGCACCAGATCGCCAGCTTCGACCAGGTCGCCGTCGGCCACGGCGACCTTGACCACAGTGCCGTGCATCAGCGAGGTGAGCGTGTCGCCGGTCGGCACCGGGGCGCCGGAGGATCCGGTCGATCGGCGCCGCACCGTCCTGGGTGGGACGGTGGCGGCGATCCGACTTCCGAGCCCCGCGGGAAGCGTGACGTCCACCCGTCGACCGCCGACCTCGACCACAATGGTCTCCCGGTCGGCGACCGGGTCGTCGTGGACCGTCGCTGCGGTGAAAGCCGGAATTGTGTGGTCGAACTCGGTCTCGATCCAGCGGGTGAAAACTGTGAACGGATCGGCGGTGAACGCCGGATCTCGGACGACTGCCCGGTGAAAGGGCAGCACGGTCGACATTCCTTCGATGACGTACTCGTCGAGCGCGCGCCGTGCCCGGGACAGGGCCTCGTCCCGCGACTCACCCCAGACAATCAGTTTGGCTAGCAACGAATCGAAAGCGCCGCCCACGACCGAACCGCTTTCCACACCAGAGTCCACCCGCACGCCCGGGCCCGCGGGTTCCCGGTAGGCGGTGATCGTGCCCGGTGCGGGCAGGAAGCTGCGGCCGGGGTCCTCACCGTTGATGCGGAACTCGAAGGCGTGGCCGCGAGGCGCGGGGTCCTCCGACCAGCGCAGCGGGTGGCCTTCGGCGACACGGAACTGTTCGCGCACCAGATCGATACCGGTGGTCTCCTCCGAAACTGGATGCTCCACCTGCAGGCGGGTATTCACCTCCAGGAAGCTGATCACCCCGTCGCTGCCCACCAAATATTCGACGGTGCCGGCGCCGTGGTAGTCGGCTGCCCGGCAGATCGCCTTCGCGCTGGCGTGGATGGTGGCGCGCTGATCGTTGGTCATGAACGGCGCCGGCGCTTCCTCGACCAGCTTCTGGTTGCGGCGCTGCAACGAGCAGTCCCGGGTGCCCACCACGATCACGTTGCCGTACAGGTCAGCCAGCACCTGCGCCTCGACGTGCCGCGAACGGTCCAAATATCGCTCCACGAAGCATTCACCACGCCCGAACGCCGAAATGGCCTCGCGGACGGCACTGGCATACAACTCGGGGATCTCGGCGATACTGCGGGCGATCTTCAAACCCCGCCCACCGCCGCCGAACGCCGCCTTGATGGCCACCGGCAGCCCATACTCCTCCGCGAAGGCAACCACCTCGTCCGGCCCGCTGACCGGTTCCTTGGTGCCCGGCACCAGCGGTGCGCCCGCCCTCCTCGCGATGCGCCGGGCGGTGACCTTGTCACCGAGGTCCCTAATCGCCTGCGGCGACGGGCCAACCCAGATCAGCCCGGCGTCGAGTACCGCCTGCGCGAAGCCGGCGTTCTCTGACAGGAACCCGTAGCCGGGATGGACGGCGTCGGCGCCAGACCGGATGGCCACGTTCAGCACCTTCGCGATGTCCAGGTACGACTCGCCCGGCGTCTGCCCACCGAGGGCGAACGCCTCGTCCGCCATCCGGGCGTGCACCGCATCGCGGTCCGGTTCCGCGTACACCGCGACTGAGGCGTATTCAGCGTCGCGGCAGGCCCTGATCACCCGCACGGCGATCTCACCGCGATTGGCCACCAGAACCTTGCTGATACCTGTCATGCACTACCTCCGCGACGAAACGAGAAGCGCCACCCGGCGATCGGACTCCAGCCGGCCGCGGGATGAGCGGACCGGGCCCAGAGCGCCGGTTGCGCGGCGACCGCCCCGGTCGACTCGGGGGCCAGCACGAGGTGCAGAGCCACTGCCAGGGCAGCGACTTCACTTAGTGACCCGGTTTGCTTGATCATGATCTCGGCGGGGCGGTTCACAGCGGCATGTTCCCGTGCTTCTTCGCCGGCAGCGATTGACGCTTGTTGCGTAGCATCCTGATCGACCGGATGACCGTCGCCCGGGTCTGTGACGGTGTGATCACCCCGTCGACGTAGCCGCGCTCGGCGGCGATCCACGGAGAGAGCAGCGCGTCCCGGTACTCGTCGGTGAGCGCGGCGCGCAACGTGTCAGGGTCGTCGCTGGCGGCCAGTTCCCGGCGGTAGAGGATGTTCGCGGCGCCCTGGGCGCCCATGACGGCGATCTGGGCGGTCGGCCAGGCCAGGTTGATGTCGGCGCCCAGATGTTTGGATCCCATCACGTCGTAGGCGCCGCCGAAGGCTTTGCGGGTGACGACGGTGATTTTTGGAACGGTCGCCTCGGCGTAGGCGTAAATCAACTTGGCGCCGCGCCGAATGATCCCGGCGTGTTCCTGGCCGACGCCGGGCAGGAAGCCGGGGACGTCGACCAGGGTGAGAATCGGCAGGTTGAAGGCGTCGCAGGTGCGAACGAAACGGGCGGCCTTTTCGGCAGCGTTGATATCCAGGCAGCCGGCCAGGTGTTGCGGCTGGTTCGCCACCACCCCGACCGGGGTGCCGTCGATCCGAGCGAACCCGACCAGGATGTTCCGCGCGAACAGCGGCTGCACCTCCAGAAACTCGCCGTCGTCGACCAGGTGCTGGATGACCTGGTGCATGTCGTACGGTGCCGAATCGGAGTCCGGGATGACGGTGTCGAGGAAATCGTCGAACTGCTCCAGTTCCACGTCCACCGGATCGCCGGCGGGCAACGGATCAAGGTTGTTGCTGGGTAGATACGACAGCAGCGCCTTGACGTACTCGATGGCGTCGTCCTCGTCGGCGGCCAGGTAGTGGGCGTTGCCGCTGACGGTGTTGTGCACCCGAGCACCGCCCAATTCCTCGAGGGTGACGTCCTCACCAGTCACCGTCCTGGTGACATCCGGCCCGGTGATGAACATCTGCGAGGTCTTGTCTACCATGACGATGAAATCGGTGAGCGCCGGCGAATACACATGCCCCCCGGCCGCCGCGCCCATCACCAGCGAGATCTGCGGGATCACGCCCGAGGCGTGCACGTTGCGGTAGAAGATTTCGGCGTAGAGCCCGAGGGAGACGACGCCCTCCTGGATACGGGCTCCGCCGCCCTCGTTGATCCCGATGACCGGGCAGCCGTTGACCATCGCGAAATCCAGGACTTTGACGATTTTCTCCCCGTACACCTCGCCCAGGCTCCCGCCGAACACGGTGACGT